>JAQGJY010000405.1 GCA_028290325.1 Tardiphaga sp. | reverse complement strand
GCGCGGATGAAGCCGACCGCCTACCTCATCAACACCGCGCGCGGCCCGATCGTCGATGAGGACGCGCTGCTGCAAGCATTGCAGGACAAAACAATCGCAGGCGCCGGGCTCGATACGTTCTCGGTCGAGCCGCTGCCGACCGATCATCCGTTCCGCGCCCTCGACAATGTGGTGCTGACGCCGCATCTCGGTTATGTGACGCGCGAGAACTACCAGCGCATTTACGCCGAGACGATCGAGGGCATCGCAGCGTGGATCCCAGGCCAGCCGGAGCGGGTGATCGACTAAACATCTCCACGAGTGGCCGGCGGGCGCCGGGACGACTCAGCGCCGGGACGACATCTGGAGCGGTCATCGGACACTTGCTTTAGCTCAATTGAAACGCAGACCAAATAAAAGCCCGCCTCTCATCGAGGCGGGCTTTTATTCTTTGGGTCAGGCGGAATTTCTTAGCGGATATTCACCGGCGCGGGCAGCGGCTGCACCGAGGACGGCTGCGTGCCCGGCACGTTGTAGGCTTGCTGCGGCGAGACCTGATGCGGCGAGACCTGCTGCGGAGAGGCCTGCGGAGCGGATTGGTGCTGCGCGGCCGGGCCCATCGCATTGTAAGCCGGCTGCGGCTGCGCGGCGGCGGTCTTCGCGGATTGCGACCCGCCCGGCAACACAACGACGCGGGTGCCGACCTTGACGCGCTCGAACAGGTCGGACACGTCGTCATTGACCATGCCGATGCAGCCCGACGAAACGAATTTGCCGATCGTGGAGGGCTGGTTGGTGCCATGAATACGGAACACGGTCGAACCGAGATACATCGCGCGCGCCCCCATCGGGTTGCCCGGTCCACCGGCCATGAAGCGCGGCAGATAAGGCTGACGTTCGATCATTTCGGTCGGCGGATGCCAATCCGGCCACTCGGCCTTGCGCGAGACCTTCTGCACGCCGGTCCAGGTAAAGCCGTCACGACCGACGCGGACGCCGTAACGCATCGCGCGACCATTGCCGAGCACGTAATAAAGATAGGTGTTCGGCGTATCGACGACGATGGTGCCGGCCGGCTCCTTGGTCGCGAATGCCACTTCCTGGCGGCGCAGATTCGGCGGCAACTGGAAGTCGCCCTGCTCCGGCTGTTCTTCGATCGGCAGCGCCGAAAGCTGAACCGGCCGGCCATCCGGTGCGCCTTGCGGCGGCACCGAGCCCGTCACATTACCCTGCGGATACGGCGCGGACTGGCCGCCGCCGATCGCTTCCGGCGGACGCACGCGGCCAAAGCCGTCGTCGCGCTCGGAATACTCCCGAGGCGGACCGCCGTTTAGACGGTCCTGGGGACGGTCCGAATAGATCACGGGCGGCGGGCCAGCGGGGCGGCCGTAGCGCGGATCGTCCGGCGACATCACCGGGCCCTGCGGCGCGCGATCCGAATAGACCGGACCGGCGGGACGCTGGCCGGCCGGAGCGCGATCCTCGCTCAGATCATCAAAATCGGGCGCATCGCGGCTGTCGCGATAATCGGCCGGATAGCCACCCGGCGGATAATTCGGGTCTCTCATGACGCGCTGGTCGGACTGTGCGGGGTAACCCTGCGCCAGCGCGGCGGATGTTCCCGCGGCACCAATGGCCACGGAAGCGAGAAGTAGCAGAATACGGTTGTTCATCATCGCCCTTGTCTAGACCTTAAGCCGACACCGGATCGTTAACGCCAGTTCACCTAACAACACGGCGCATTCAAGACGGCCGCGCCACATTTATCTGCAATGACATCATAGCAGAAGAAAAGCGGCCGGCGTTGCGGAAAAGCCGCAGCGAGCGGCCAGCGGCACCGCTTCACCCTTGCATCGAATAATTAACAAACGTGAACGAATCCACTGCGGTATCGTGAGGTTGCCTGATTCGTGATTAGGCCGATCCCACATTTCCAGCGTTCTCACCGCGTTCCCCACCGCCGTAGACCTGCGCTCTCTCAACGCGGGCGGAATTCGCATCCATGCTTCCGGGTTTTCGCTTTTTGTTCGCCGCGACGCTGTTGACGCTCTCGATGATCATTTTCGGGCTCGGCGCGGCGGCGTTGTTGCGCGCCAGCCATGAACGTTTCGCCAGCCTTCCGAATCGCCCGCCGCCGCCCCCGGCGCTGACCAAGCTGGCTGACGCCGCGATGCCGACCCTATCGATGCTGCGGATCGAGCCACACGAGCCAGCCGAAATCCTCGAACCTCATGTCGCGGCGGACGCCGCCGTCGCGCCCCCGCCCCTCGATACGCTGCTGCCGACCGACAAGGTGGCGACGCTCAGCGTGGCGGCGCGCGCCGAGGACCCGGTGCTGCCGCCGGTCGTCGCGGAGGTGAGGGCCGAGATCACGCCGGAGCCGCTGGCTCCGGCTATCGCAGTGGCAGCCGAGCCGTTGCCTCCGGCGGCGGCACCTGTCGCACCGCCTCTCGAGGCCGTCGCCGAGATCCTGCCGCCGGTGCCCGCGGAGCCTGCCGCTACGGCGAAAATCGACGATCCCGTGAAGGTGTAGACACCGTCCCTGTCGCAGCAGGTTGCCGCGTTCCCTGAACCCGACCTCACCGGCTCGATACCCGCGCCGCAGGCCGCCGCCGCGCCGAACGTCGTCGCCGAGCCGCCGCTCGTCAATGCGACGCCAATCCGCAAACCGCTGATACCGATTGATCGTCCGGCCGCTGCCGACGCGGTTGCCGCTCTGCCCGATCCGGCCGTCACGGCTGCCGCGGCACAGACTGTGAGGCCGGTGGTCCGTCTGCGCAGGCCGGCCGTGAAGCGCGCCGCAAAGCAGCCGAAGCGTCGTGTCGTCGCGCGTCCGGCGCCACCGCGACGGCCCGCCGCCGTGCAACATCCGGCATCGCCTTTCGGCACGACGCCCTTCGGCGCGACGCCGTTCGGCACTTGAGCCATCGCGCCTTGATGGCTCAAGGCGGGCAACCATGCTGCTCGCAATGACGAGAGGTTCGGCCGGATTGCCTAGGCCGCGCCCGTCGCGACGACGGGTCCATCCGGCAAGCCCCATTCCGCCCACGAGCCGTCATACAACGCCGTGTCGTTCAAGCCGATGCGCGCCAGCGCCAACGTGATAACGGCCGCGGTGACGCCGGAGCCACAGGTTGTGACGATCGGTCGCGTCAG
>JAQGJY010000399.1 GCA_028290325.1 Tardiphaga sp. | reverse complement strand
CCGCTTGCCTAACAGCGGTCGATTCAGGCACTCAAGGGCCGGCGCGACCGCGCCCGACCTGATAACAGGCTCCTGCAACAGGCCCACGCGACGATGACCTTGCGAACTGCTCCCGATTTGTCGCGCGATCCGGCCGGCGCTCTCCCTCCCGAGCCGGCGCGGCGCAGCGGCAGCATTCTGCTGGTGTTGCTGGTGGCCGGCGCGATCGTCGCGGCGGCGATCGCCTTCATGACGCTCGGCCGCTCGCAGGCGCAGCCTTATATTCTCGGCATGCTGGCGCTGCTGGCGATGGTCGGGCTGTTCACCTTGTTTGCCTCGGCCGCCGGTCTGGTTCGTCTGGCGGACCGCCGCATCGACGACCCGGTGATGCGGCTGATCACGGACCATGCCTTCGACGGCGTTGCCGTCACCGACGCCCGTGGCCACGTGACCTATGCCAATGCCGCCTATCTGACCTTGACCGGCGCCGCCTCGCGCGACGATGCGCGGCCGGTGGAGCGGGTCTTCATTGGCAATCCCGATGTGTCGGAAGCGGTGTTCCGGCTGCTCAAGGCGGCCCGCGAGGGCAAGCGGCAGCAGGAGGAAGTCCGCGTCAGCGGCGGCGAAAGCGGCGGTCGCTGGTTGCGGATGCGGGTGCGGCCGCTCGGCCTGTCAAAGCGCGACGCCAAATCCGCGGTCTGGACCATCGCCGACATCACGCGCGACCGCGAGCGGCAGGAAGACGTGTTTCAGGAATTGCAGCACGCGATCGAATATCTCGATCACGCGCCGTGCGGTTTCTTCTCGGTCGATGCCAAAGGCGACGTGGTCTATGTCAACGCCACGCTGGCGAACTGGCTCGACCACGATCTCGCCGAGATCGGCTCCGGCGGATTGAAGCTGACCGACATCGTCTCCGGCGACGGCGCGTCGCTGCTGACCTCGATCGTCGCGGTGCCGGGCGAAGTCAAAACCGAGGTATTCGACATCGACCTGCGGATGCGCGGCGGCAAGACCATGCCGGTGCGACTCTATCACAAGCTCGCCTTCGGCGCGGATGGCGAGCCCGGCGCGTCACGCACGCTGGTGATCAGCCGCGCCCGCGACGAACGTTTCGATCCGCAGCGCGCCGCCGAAGTGCGCTTCATGCGCTTCTTCGATCACACGCCGATGGCGATCGCGACCGTCGAGAAGGACGGCACCGTGGTGCGCGGCAATGCACGCTTCGCCAAGCTCGCGCAGAGCGTCAGCCCGTCGGGCGCGGCGAAGGAGTCCGTCATCGCCGCCGTCAGCGCGCGCGATCGCGGGCAGCTTATCGCCGCGATCGAGAAAGCCGCGCAAGGGCAGGGCGACATCGCGCCGGTCGAATTGCTGCTCGACGGCGGCACCGACCGCTGGGGGCAATTCTTTGTCACCGCCGTGCAGGTCGATGACAGCGACGGCGAAGCCGCCATCGTCTATCTGCTGGAGACCACCGAGCGCCGCGCGCTGGAAAACCAGGTCAATCAGGCGCAGAAGATGGATACGGTCGGCCAGCTCGCCGGCGGCATCGCGCATGATTTCAACAACGTGCTGTCCGCCATCATGATGGCGAACGACTTCCTGCTGAACGCGCACAAGCCGACCGATCCGTCGTTCCAGGACATCATGCAGATCAAGCAGAACGCGACCCGCGCCGCGACTTTGGTACGGCAGTTGCTGGCGTTCTCGCGCAAGCAGACGTTGCGGCCGCAGGTGCTCGATCTGCGCGAGGCGCTGGCCGATATCGACCGGCTGCTGAAGCGCTTGATCGGCGAGAAGGTCAAGTTCGACCTCGTCCATGGCCGCGATCTGTGGCCGGTGAAGGTAGACGTCTCGCAATTCGAGCAGGTCATCGTCAATCTGGCGGTCAACGCCCGCGACGCGATGCCGAACGGCGGCAAGCTGACGATCCGCACCGTCAATGTGGCGGCGGCCGATGCGGCGATGCTGACGCATAAGGGCCTGCCGGCGGCGGACTACGTCAAGATCGAAGTCGCCGACAGCGGCACCGGCATTCCCGCCGAGATCGTCGACAAGATCTTTGAGCCGTTCTTCTCGACCAAGGAGGTCGGCAAGGGCACCGGCCTCGGCCTGTCCACCGTCTATGGCATCGTCAAGCAGACCGGCGGCTTCGTCTATGTCGAATCGGAAGCCGACAAGGGCACGACCTTCGTCATCTTCCTGCCGCGCCACATCGCCGAGGCCGAGCTGGCGTCCGTGCCTGTCGTCGAGAGTCCGGCGCCGGCCGAGCCGAAGCCGCGCACCGACCTCACCGGGCAGGGCACCATCCTGCTGGTGGAGGACGAGGAAGGCCTGCGCTCGCTGAACGCGCGCGGTCTGCGCTCGCGCGGCTACAGCGTGCTGGAAGCCGAGAACGGCGTCGAGGCGCTGGAGGTGCTGGAGGAGCAGAACGGCGCGGTCGATCTGGTCGTCTCCGACGTGGTGATGCCGGAGATGGACGGACCGACGCTGCTGAAGGAAATGCGCAAGCGCAATCCGCAGCTGCGGATCATCTTCGTATCCGGCTATGCCGAAGACGCCTTCGACAAGAGCATGCTCAACGACACCGACCAGTTCGCGTTTCTGGCCAAGCCGTTCGCGCTCAGCGCATTGGTGGCCAAGGTCAAGGAGACGATGGGGTAGGTCGCGGCGGCGGGTGGCGAGGTTGCCGCATATCCAGGATGGCAGCATTCTGGCGACCCTGACGACGCGGCATGCTCGCTCGCCGTCGTGGCGGGGGTGACTGGCGCGCTCTCGGTGGCAGCCCGTCGAGAACACGGCCGTGCTTGGGTACCGCAAGGGCGGTCGATCGACATGTAACTCGGTTCAACCCCCACCCCCGCGACGCAGGGCCGCAGCGATAAGCATCACGTGCCGCTTCCTTTTTGGGCAGCGATCGCCATGTTAGGCACGCATCCCCCTGCCGGGGAGTGAGGGAAGAGACATGACATTCACGCAGCGGACCCGCAGCGTCGGACTTCGCAAGCTGACCAAGGTTCTGGCGCTTGCCCTTTCATTGGCCTTGCCTGTCGTCCTCGCCGCAGGCTCGGCGGCCGATGCCCGCGTCGGCGGCGGGCGCAGCTCCGGCTCGCGCGGCGCCAATACGTTTTCGGCGCCGCCCTCGACGGCGACCGCGCCCAATGCCGCGCGTCCGATGGACCGCACCATGGCGCAGCCAGGCAGCCCCGGCATGGCCGGACCGGCAGCCGCCGGCGCCGCTGCCAAAGGCGGCTTCTTCAACCGTCCGGGCATGGGCATGCTCGGCGGCCTCGCCGCCGGCTTCCTCGGCGCGGGCCTGCTCGGCATGTTGTTCGGCGGCGGTCTGTTCTCGGGCCTCGGCGGCTTCGCGTCGATCATCGGCCTGTTGTTGCAGATCGCGCTGGTCGTGATCGTGGTCAAGCTGGCGATGTCGTGGTGGCAGCGCCGCAACGCGACGCCGCAGACCGCATCGGCCTATGCCGGCCCGGCGCAATCGTCCGGACCGACGCCTGATGTCGGTGCCGGCCCGCAGGCCAATTATCGCACCGGCTCGGGCTTCGGCATCGGCGCCAATGCCGCGCCGCTGGAGATCGTCCCGGCCGATTATGAAGCCTTCGAGAAGCTGCTCGGCGACGTGCAGGCGGCCTGGTCGAACGAGGATGTCGAGAAGCTGCATACGCTGGCGACGCCGGAAATGGTGTCGTATTTTACCGGCGACCTCAAGGCCAATGCCGACAAGGGCGTGGTCAACAAGGTGAGTCAGGTCAAGCTGCTGCAAGGTGACCTCGCGGAAGCCTGGCGCGAAGGCGAGACCGATTACGCCAGCGTCGCGATGCGCTTCGCGCTGGTCGACAAGACCCTCGAGCGCGCCAGCGGCAAGCTGATCGACGGCGGCGATACGCCGATCGAAGCGACGGAAGTGTGGACCTTCGTCCGCCGTCGCGGATCGGACTGGGAACTGTCGGCGATTCAGCAGGCGTAAGTCCGCCGGCAGGCGGTAGCTCTGTCATTTGATCGACTGAAAACGCCGCGGCACTGTCCGCGGCGTTTTTTATGCGTCATGATCGCGGAATAAACCGCGCGGCATCGTGTTGGTGTCGGCGGGCGTCGGAAACCGACGCACCACATTCAGGGAGGTTTTTATGCGCGTATCTTTGACCGGGTCGATTTGCCTTGTCGCGGCAGTTTTGGCGGCGACGCCTGTGCTGGCGCAATCCGCTGCCGAGACGACGTTCTTCGTCACCTCGACGAGCATCGGCAATGGCGGCAATCTCGGTGGCCTCGCCGGCGCGGACAATCATTGCCAGACCCTGGCGCAGGCGGCGGGCGCGGGCGGCCCGGCCGGCGCCGCCAAAGTCTGGCGCGCATACCTCTCGACGCAGGCGGCCGACGGCAAGCCGGCGATCAACGCCCGCGACCGCATCGGCAAGGGGCCATGGCGGAACGCCAAGGGCGTCGTCATCGCCAAGGATGTCGCCGATCTGCACGGCGCCAACAACCTGACCAAGCAGACCGCGTTGAGCGAGAAAGGCGAGGTCATCAATGGACGCGGCGACACGCCGAATCGCCATGACATCCTGACCGGCTCGCAGGCCGACGGCACGGCATTCGCCGGCGGCGACGACCGCACCTGCAAGAACTGGACGAGCAGCACGCAGGGCGCGGCGATGGTCGGCCACGCCGATCGCACCGGGCTCGATGAGCAGCCGCCGGCGAAATCCTGGAATATGTCGCATCCGTCGCGCGGCCCCGATGGCGGCTGCTCGCAGGCCGATCTGAAGAGCACCGGCGGCGACGGCCTGCTGTATTGCTTCGCAGAGAAGTGAGGGTCGGTCGGCGCCATACAGCGACGCGAACCGTCGGCTCGCGCATTGTCAGACCTGATCGTCGCGTGAATCGCGGCGGGTTCGGGAGGCGTCATGCGCTACGACTTGTATTACTGGCCGACGATCCAGGGGCGCGGCGAATTCGTTCGCCTCGCGCTGGAGGAGGCGGGCGCCGCCTATGTCGATGTCTGCCGGCGCGGCGATTCCGGCGTGTCGGCGATGCTCAAGATGATGGCGGCGACAACCGGCACGCCATCCTTCGCGCCGCCATTTTTGAAATCCGGCAAGCTGGTGATCGGGCAGACCGCGAACATCCTGTTCTATCTGGGCGGCCGCCACGGTCTCGCGCCCGCGACCGAGTCCGGACGGCTGTGGCTGCACCAGTTGCAGCTGACGATCGCCGATCTCGTCGCCGAGGTGCATGATACCCATCATCCGATCGGCGTATCGCTGTATTATGAGGATCAGAAATCCGCCGCGAAGCAGCGCAGCAAGGAATTCTGGGCCGAGCGCGCGCCGAAATATCTCGGCTATTTCGAGCGCGTGCTGGCGGCGTCGGGCGCGGCTTTCGTCAACGGTCGCAAGGTGAGTACCGTCGACCTGTCGTTGTTTCAGGTCGTCGATGGCTTGCGGTATGCCTTTCCGAAACGGATGGCCAAGTTCGAGCGCAAAATCCCCAAACTCATTGCGCTGCACGACAAAGTCGCCGAACGGCCCAACATCGCCGCCTATCTCGCCAGCGATCGCCGCATCCCGTTCAACGAGGACGGTATCTTCCGGCACTACAAGGCGCTGGATCGTTAGCGAATATCGCTTTACCAATTATACAATTTAAGATTGCATCTTCTCTGACGCGAGCCATAGTGGAAATGCATTTAGAAATTGCATTGAGGGTTCGCCATGCTCGATATTCCAAATTATTTGACCAGGGGCGAGCG
>JAQGJY010000397.1 GCA_028290325.1 Tardiphaga sp. | reverse complement strand
CGCAACCGATTTCAACGGCGTCTATCAGACCGGCCGGCTGCCCGACGTCGTGACGATGAACCGCGCGCACAGCACGCATTACACGCTGTTTCCCGATCCGCGCATCACGCATGTGCTGCATGGCTGGGGCGATGACGGCAAGCCGGCGCAGATTCACCAGCGGGTCGGCGACGTGCTGATCCGCAACGTGACCACGGATATCCGGCGCTACCTGTTCGACGAGACCAATTCCGAAATGGTGCGAGACGGCAATTCGATTTTCGTGTTCGAGGTCGCCGGCCTGTGCATCGGCCATCTCGGTCATTTGCACCACAAGCTCGACGACAGCCATTTCGCGGCGATCGGCCGACTCGATATCGTGATGGTGCCGATCGACGGCAGCTACACGATGTCGCTCGACGGCGTGTCGGAGATCGTCAAGCGGCTGCGCGCCTCGGTCGTGCTGCCGATGCATCGCTTCATGACGCCGCTCGACGATTTCATGCGCAAAATCGGCCAGCAATTCGCGATCGAGGAACGCAACGAGCGGATGCTGACCATGTCGCTGAACGATCTGCCGCGCACGCCGACGGTGATTATTCTGCGCGGCGTGTGAGGCTTTCATTACTCAGCGCAATGAGATCGCCCGACGGCGTAGCGCGCGCCCTCTCCCATCGGGAGAGGGATCTATCGATAAGTTAAGTTCGTCCCCCCTCATCCGGAAGCCGCGCGTCGCTCGCTTCCGACCTCTCCCCGCTGGGGAGAGCTGAAATCAGCAATCGTTGCGACGAGTGATTCAGACGCGGCGAAACAAACTCAATCCTGAATCTTCGAGAAATCCGCCACCGCGCGCGTCGCGGCGCGAATCTCATTCAGCAACTTCAGGCGATTTTCGCGCACGGCCGCGTCGTCGTCGTTGACCTTGACCTTGTCGAAGAACGCATCGACGGCCGGGCGCAGTTTCGCCATCGCCGTCATTGCGCCAGCGAAATCTTCCTTGGCGACGGCGGCTGTCGCTTCCGGCTGCAGCCGCGCGATGGCGGCGGCGAGCGCTTTCTCCTCATCGAGCCTGAACAGCGCCGCGTCAGGCGCGCCGTCATAGAGGCGCTTGTCCTTCTTCTCCTCGATCGCGAGGATATTGGAGGCGCGTTTCACTCCCGCGCGAAGGGTCTTGCCATCCTCGGTGTCGAGAAATTTTCCGAGCGCCTCGACGCGACGCACGATCATCAACAGGTCGTCTTGCGTCGGCGCGGCAACGGCAGCCTCACCCTCCCCTGTGCGGAGAGAGTCGGACCGCAGGTTCGGGGCGGGGGTTTGCGCGAACACAGCATCGACCAAATCATGCCGCGCGCCCTGCTCGCGGAGTTGGCCTTTCAGGCGGTCGGCGAAGAAGGCGAGGAGACTCGCCGGAATTTCGATCGCGTGATCAGTCGATCGAATTTTCGGATTCTCAGACAACAGCGCCATTGCGTCCGATATTACGTTGACGAGTCTAATCCGCAGCCCATTCTCAATCACCAACCTGATCACGCCCAACGCCGCACGCCTTAGCGCGAAAGGGTCTTTCGATCCCGTCGGCTTTTCGTCGATCGCCCAGAAACCGACCAGCGTGTCGAGCTTGTCGGCGAGTGCCACGGCGATCGAGGTCGGATCGGTCGGGACGCGGTCGGCCGGACCTTGCGGCTTGTAGTGCTCCTCGCTCGCGGCGGCGACGGACCCATCCTCGCCTTGCGCAAGCGCATAATATTTCCCCATCAGCCCCTGCAGCTCGGGAAATTCGCCGACCACTTCCGTCAGCAAATCCGCTTTCGCCAGCCGCGCGGCACGCTTGGTCTTTTCAACATCCGCGCCAACCAAAGGCGCGATCTCGGCCGCGAGCCGCTCGATACGCGCGATGCGCTCCTTCTGCGTGCCGAGTTTTTCGTGAAAGATGATCTTGTCGAATTTCGGCAGACGATCCTCCAGCTTGGTCTTCAGATCGGTCTCATAAAAAAACTTCGCATCCGACAAGCGCGCGCGAATGACGCGTTCGTTGCCGGCGATGATCGCCGCGCCGCCATCACTCGCTTCGATATTCGCGGTGAGGATGAATTTGTTCGTCAGTCCACCGGTGGTGGGATCGCTGACCACGAAGCATTTCTGGTTGTTGCGGATCGTCGCGCGGATCACCTCGCCGGGAATCGTGAGGAACGATTCGTCGAACGCGCCCATCAGCACGACCGGCCATTCGACCAGCCCCGCGACTTCGTCGAGCAACACCTGATCCTCGACCAGGTCGAAACCCTGCGCCTGCGCCAGTGTTTTCGCATCCGCTAAAATAATATCGCGGCGACGCTGCGCATCGAGCACGACCTTGGCGTCGAGCAGCTTCGACTCGTAATCGGCGAAGCGGCGGACGTCGAAGGCTTCGGGCGCGAGGAAGCGATGGCCGCGCGTGGTCTGACCGGTCGTGATGCCGGCGATGTCGAACGCGACGACCTCCGGATCTTCGGTCTCGATGCCGAACGTCGCGACGATGGAATGCAGCGGCCGCACCCAGGTCAGCGCGCTGGATTTCGCCGAACGTTCGCCCCACCGCATCTGCTTCGGCCACGGGAAGGTGCGGATGATCATCGGTAGAATATCGGCGAGCACGTCGAGCGTGGCGCGACCCGGTTTCTCGATCAGCGCGATATAGAAGTCACCCTTCTTCGGGTCGCGCTGAATTTTCGCGTCGTCGAGCGAGGCGAGGCCGGTGGCCTTGAGAAAACCCTGCACGGCGGCGTCAGGTCCACCGACGCGCGGGCCTTTGCGTTCTTCCTTAAGGTCGGACTGTCGCGCCGGGATGCCGTGCACGGTCAAGGCGAGGCGGCGCGGCGTCGCGAAGGCCCTCGCGGCCTCATAGACCAGACCTTCGGCGACGAGCCTGTCCGTCACCATGCGACGCAGATCCTCGGCGGCTTTCGCCTGCATCCGCGCCGGAATTTCCTCGGAGAATAGTTCGAGAAGGAGATCAGGCATTACGTCGTTTTCCCACGCACAGCTTCACCCTGCCCTAGAGGGGAAGGTGAAGCCGCCCCCGCGCCGCCCGCCTCGGTCTTCAGCCATGCCTCGCCGCAGGCTTTGGCGAGGTCGCGGACGCGGCCGATATAGCTCTGGCGCTCCGTGACGGAGATTACGCCACGGGCATCGAGCAGGTTGAAGACGTGGCTGGCCTTGATGCACTGATCGTAAGCCGGCAGCGCCATCAGATGCGCCTCGCGCTTGTCGCCTCGCCATCCGGCGTCGAGGTATTTCTTGCAGGCGTTCTCGGCCATCGCGAATTGCTTGAACAGCATGTCGGCATCGGAATGCTCGAAATTGTGCCGCGAATATTCCTGCTCGGCTTGCAGGAAGACATCGCCATAGGTGACCTTCTCGGCGCCTTCACGACCGTTGAAATTGAGGTCATAGACCCGATCGACGCCCTGCACATACATCGCGAGGCGTTCGAGGCCATAGGTGAGTTCGCCGGCGACCGGCGCGCATTCGACACCCGCGACCTGCTGAAAATAGGTGAACTGCGAGACTTCCATACCATCGCACCAGCACTCCCAGCCGAGTCCCCAGGCGCCGAGCGTCGGGCTCTCCCAATCGTCCTCGACGAACCGGACGTCATGCAGCGCCGTATCGACGCCGATCGCGCCCAGCGACCGCAGATAGAGATCCTGCAAATCCGGTGGCGATGGCTTGAGGATCACCTGGAACTGATAATAATGCTGCAGACGGTTCGGGTTCTCGCCATAGCGGCCATCCTTCGGGCGGCGCGACGGCTGGACGTAAGCCGCCTTCCACGGCTTCGGGCCGAGCGCGCGCAACGTCGTCGCCGGATGAAACGTGCCCGCGCCGACTTCCATGTCATAGGGCTGCAGGATGACACAGCCCTGATCGGCCCAGAAGCGTTGCAGCGTCAGGATCAGGCCCTGGAACGATCGTTCAGGGCGCATGTGCGGCGGCAGAGAATCCATTGATACCATTCAGATTTTGTTAAGCGTGATGCGACGGATCGGGCGCGCGCGGACCGTATCCACGCGCTTTCCCGGAATCAAGGCAGCTGCGGCAGAAACCATTACCGCCGATGCGCGTCATCCCGGCCGCGGACCCGCATCACCGTCAGGTTTTAAAACCATGGACCCAACAGAGGAGGCCTTATGCTTCTGCCATACTTTCTGGTGATTTCATGCAGCTTGATCGCGGCCAGTCCATTGTTGCTGGCGCAGCGCGAACAGGTCCGTCGCGTCCGCACGCCGAAGTGATTTGAACGTGAACGGTCACGCTGGCATTGAAACCACGCCGTCACGCCTCCGTAACAAGGATCATGCAAAAGATTTTCACGGCGCCGGAACGAGATCTGACGTTGCGACTTGTCTAAGCGAAACCGGCTCGATCGGCTTCGATGACCCTCCAAGGTCGTTCAGAACTACAGCTTGCTCGCCGGCTTTGAGAGGATGCCCCCTCTGAAGCCGGCGCAAGTCGTTTTGGCATGCCCCATTGGTCCGATCGGCGCGCCGTTTTCCCCGACTCGAAGAGTTCATTGCCCAGGTCGATAGGCCCCCGTCTTGGGATCACGACGCAATGTCGGCATCTCCCCCGCCGGTTTCTGATCGACGACGCGACGCAGCCGCGCCTCCTCCAGTTCCACATTGATCTTTTTCGCGGTCTTGTAAGCCCAGCGAATGATGGCCGCGCTTCCCAGCGCGCCCGCAAGTGCAACCAGTGGCGGCATCGGTCGATCCTTGTCGGTCATGTCGGCCCCTTTCGCCAGTGTCGCGCAACGCCGCGCCCCCCGCAACACTCAGAATCCATAACGCGCCCAGATCGCCCGCGTTTCTAGCGCCGAGACGAACTCCTCCGACAAGCCGGCGAAACTGATCGTGCCAGCACTCTTGCGGCCCAGCAGGCCCGACAGCAAGCCATTCGGCTGGGCGATCACCGGCATCGCGACGTCGTCGCCGTAGCGGGCCTTCAGCACCGAGCGCAGATCGCCAATCCCATCGGCCAGGCCCATCTGAACCGACGTCTCGCCGGCCCAATATTCGCCGGAGAACAGTTTCGATTCGTCGCCCTTGAGACGTCCGGTGCGGCCCTGCTTCACCAGCGCGATGAAGATCGCATGGATTTCCCGCTGCAACGATTTCAGCTTGGCGACATCCTCCGGGTCTTCGGGTAGAAACGGATCGAGCGACGCCTTGTGCTCGCCGGCGGTATAGAGCCGGCGCTCGACGCCGATCTTCTTGATCAACTCATGGAAGCCGAACGTGCCGCCGACCACGCCGATCGAGCCGAGGATCGAGGACGGGTCGCAAAAGATTTCGTCGCCCGCGCAGGCGATCATGTAGCCGCCGGAGGCCGCGACATCCTCGACGAAAACCAGCACCGGCAATTTCTTCTCGGCGGCCAGTTGGCGAATGCGCAGAAAAATCTGCCGCGACTGCACCGGCGAGCCGCCAGGTGAATTGATGACCAGCGCCACGGCCTTGGCGTTGCGCGTCGAAAAAGCCCGATCGAGAATCCTCGCGACGCTCGCCAGCGTCAGACCAGGCCGCAACGGCGTCACCGCGCCGATCACGCCGGACAGCCGAACCACCGGGACCACAGCCCCACCGAGTCGCCATTTCGCCGGCAGAAACCGCGCCAGACGATCGGTCAGCGACATCACGCCGGTGTGACTTCGTTCACTCATTTCGTTTCCTTGCTGTTTACCAAAATTTATCACGCGGGTGTCATTGAACAGAGACGGCGCGTTCGCGTTTCAACGACAACCACATTAGCGGGCGGGAAGTGTGACACCGATGAAAATCTACCTGCTCATAACGTTGATCGCGGTGTTGCTGATTGCGATCCATTATACTACTGGCCCCGCGTCGCAATCCGAAGCGCAGCCCCAATAGGCAGCTAGGCACCCGCAAGCGGCAACGCCAGCGCGTCGGTCAACGCCGTTTTCACCGCCTCGGAATCGATCATCAGTCCCGGCAGCAGACTCAATGGCGCGCGACTGCCTTTGATCGCCCGCACCATCATCCGGATCGCCGGCAGTTCCGCCCTCGCATGAACCGGCTGCACGACCAGTCCGCCGTAGCCGCGCTCCAGCGTCGTCAGCACCTCCGTCAAACCGTCCGTCCGCCAGATCAAGGTCAGCGCGCCGCCCGATTTAAGGATGCGCCGCGCCGCGTGCACCCAGTCCGCCAGCGTGGTCGCCGTCGCGACATGCGCCACCGCCCGCCCCGGGTCCGGCGACGCGCCATATTGGCCGGAATCGTTGAAGGGCGGATTCATCAAGACCACATCCACGCTGTCCGGCGACAGCCCGGCCAGCGCAAAGGCTGGCGCGCCAGCAGCGACGTCGAGCGCCATGACGCAGGCCGCGAGGCCATTCGACGCGGCATTGCTACGCGCCAGCTCGGCGAGGCCGCCGTCGATCTCCACCAGCACCAGATCGAGACCCGGCACCCGCGTCGCCAGCGCCAACCCCGCCGCGCCGACGCCGGCGCCAAATTCGACGACGCGATCACCGGCTTTGGCGCCGGTCGAGGCCGCCAGCAGCATCGCATCGTGCCCGGCGCGATGGCCTTGTCGCGGTTGCCGCAAGCGCAGACGGCCACCAAGAAAGGCGTCGTCGGTGATATCAGCCATCGTCGCGCAATTCGTGGCCCAGCCCGGCATCGATCATCACCTGCCGCGCTTCGGCGTTGTCATCCTCATGCACGAGGATGCGTCGCGGAATGACTCCGAGCGAGCCTTCTATGATGCTCATATTCTGATCAAGCACCAGATGATGGATGTTGGCGCCATCCAGCAGCGCGCCGATCGCCGATACCAGCACCACATCATTGGTCCGCAACAATTCCCGCACGCTGTCGATCCCTTTCCTGGCCCGCTTCCAGCCCTTGCCGCAGCCACTCGCAGTTTCTATTGTCGCGGCCGACGACAAATCCCACGTGGGCCCGACCGGACACCGCGAATTCGCCGTATCTTGACGTCAAACAATGCTTTACCTGCAATGCTTTTGCTATCTGGAGACCCTCGCGTGGCGGTGATTGTACCCTTCGAAAGCCCGAATGCGTCGATCGACCAGCTCGTCGAGCTTGTCGCCCCGGACATGGCGCGCGTCAACGCCACCATCCTGTCGCGCACCGGCTCCGACGTCACCATGATCCCCGAAGTGGCGAACCATCTGATCTCGTCGGGCGGCAAACGGCTGCGGCCGATGCTGACGCTGGCGATGGCGCATCTCGCCGGCTATTCCGGCGATGGCCACATCAAGCTCGCGGCGTCCGTCGAGTTCATGCACACGGCGACTCTGCTGCACGACGACGTTGTGGACGAAAGCGAATTGCGGCGCGGCAAATTGTCCGCGCGGATGCTCTGGGGCAACGAGGCCAGCGTGTTGGTCGGCGATTTCCTGCTTGGCCAGGCGTTCCGCATGATGGTCGAGGTCGGCAGCCTGCGCGCGCTCGATATCCTGTCGTCCGCCGCCGCCACTATCGCCGAAGGCGAAGTGATGCAATTGGCCGTCGCGAAAAACACCGCCACCACTGAGGACGAATATCTCGCCGTGATCCGGGGCAAGACGGCCGAATTGTTCGCTGCCGCCTGCGAGGTCGGCCCCGTCATCGCCAACCGCCCCAAGGCTGAACAGACCGCGTGCCGATCGGTCGGCATGAATCTCGGCATCGCGTTCCAACTCGTGGACGACGTGCTGGATTATGGCGGCAAGGCCGCCAAGCTCGGCAAAAATGTCGGCGACGATTTCCGCGAAGGCAAAATCACGCTGCCGGTCGTGCTGGCGTTCCGGCGCGGCAACGATGCCGAGCGGGCCTTTTGGGTGAGGGCTTTGGAGCAAGGCGAGATCGGTGACACCGATCTGGACCACGCGATCGGCCTGATGACCAAGCACCGCACGCTCGAAGACACGATTAGCCGCGCGCATCATTACGGCGCGATGGCCGTCGATGCGCTCGCGCTGTTTCCGACATCGCCGATGAAATCCGCGCTCGAGCAGGTCGTGGCGTTCTGCCTCGCGCGATCGCACTGATCAGTCGCCCGGCTTGAGCCGGCTCATCAGCATCATCAGGTCGGTTTGGCGCGCCGTGTCGGTTTTCGCGAACACCCGCTTGAGATGCGAGCGCGCGGTCTCGACTGAAATCTCCAGCACCTCGGCGGCCATCGCCAGCGACAGACCCTGTTCGAGATTGGCCACCAGTCGGCCCTCCGCCAAGGTCAGCCCGAAGGCCTTTTGCGCGTATTCGAGCGGCGTCGCCGTCACCGCGCGGCCGGGGTCGGTGACGACCAGCATGATCCGCGCCGGCGAGAACAATCCGCCGGCCAATCCGCTGAGCCGAATCGCCTGAACGATCAGCGGCCGCTGCAACGGCCGCCGCGCGACGACGACGGCCGGCGAACTGGTCAGCGCCGGATCCGCCGGCCGGATGATCGACGCGATGGCGCGGGACAACGCAAGGCTGTCTTCGGGATAGGCGCAACGCAGCGTTCGATGCGATAATTCCAGACCATCGCCGATCAGGGCTTCCGCCTTGGCATTGCACTTGACGGCGCAGCCGTGCTCGTCGAGCAGGAAGCTTGCGTAATCCAGCGCCTGATGGGCATCGAGCATGCCGACCGCATTGGCATAAGACACATTGCGGGCGAGCACGGCGGCCTGATTGAGATAGCCGCTG
>JAQGJY010000394.1 GCA_028290325.1 Tardiphaga sp. | reverse complement strand
TCGGATAAGCCTGACCGTTCGTGGCGGGGCCGTGCCCGTTTGCGCCGTTGCTGCTTGCCATGCTCGTCTACCGAATCCGAAGTTCGCGCTGCCTTGGTGTCCGTCGAGCGAACTTCAATTTCGACGGGACACGAAACGGATGAGTGTGCGGCGAGCCTGACCGGCGGCATCATCGCCGCCGGTCGCCTGAACGTCAGACGCCGGACGACAATTTTAGAATGGCGTAGGCCGAGGCCAGCGCCACCACCGCCGAGAAGAAGTTGTTCGCGATGATCGCGACCAGCTTGATCTTCTCGTCGTGCACGTAATCTTCGAGAATAACCTGCATGCCGATCTGCATGTGCCAAACGCTGGCGACAATGAAGAGCAACATCAGTATGGCGACAACGGGCGAGCCGAGGATCTGTGCCGCCGCGACCTGATTGCGGCCGAGCATCATCATCACGATGACGATCACCGGAACCATCAACAGCAGCATCGCCACCGCGGTGAGACGCTGACGCCAGAAATCCGACGTGCCGGAATGCGATGAGCCGAGATTGCGGACCCTGCCCAGCGGCGTCCGCATCGAGGTCGCCTTGCGCGGGACCGCGTTGGATTCATCGATGCTCATCGTCCGCCTCCCATCGTGTAGGCCATGACCCAGAGCACGATCGTCAGCGCGATGCCGCCGATCAAGGCGGCCCAGGTCAGCCACTCGCGTTCCGACGCCTTGAAGCCGTAGCCAAGATCCCAGACCAGATGGCGGACGCCCGACAGCGCGTGATGCACCAGCGCCCATGTATAGCCGAAGGCGATCAGACGTCCGATCCAGCTGCCGGTAAAGGCCTGCACGTTGGCATAAGCGGCGGGGCCGGAAGCGGCGGCGATCAGCCACCAGACGAGAAGCAGCGTGCCGAAATACAGCGCGACGCCGGTGGCGCGATGGACGATGGACAGCGCCATCGTCAGCGTCCAGCGGTAGGTCTGTATATGCGGCGAAAGCGGGCGGTCGATCCTGGCGGTCATCGGCACTTTTATTGGTTAGGGCGGCGGTTCGACGCAAGGGATCGAGAGGGCCGGCCGGTTGATCAGTCGCGTAGAGCAATTCTATTTACGAACTCAAAACACCGAGTGCAACGCTGAAATCACTAGGTATGACTCGGTATTCATTTGAAGCTTCATCGCTTGCCCGGCGGCCGTGAGCTTTGCCTTGCTGGGTGCCGCGCGGCGCGCTTCAGGCTTCGCGACGGCGACGCGACAACGGAGGGCGCATTGCGCGGAAACTCATGACCAACAGCGGTCGGATTTTCGTCACCGCCCAAAAGGGCAGCGGGGGGGACCGGCCGGACTTGGCCAACCGGCCGCAAAATTGCTGCGGCCGGTTGGCGCGTTGGATCGACGTCGCGATTGCTGTGCCGCGTCGCATCGACGGCATCGTGGCCCCGCCGAAGATGCCGTCGCGCTCGTCTTGGTCCGTAGCGGCGGGATAGTCGCGCCTATGCGGCTTTCTTGCTTTTCGCCGAGATCAGCTTGCGATTGATCAGGCATTCGGCGATCTGGATCGCGTTCAGCGCCGCGCCCTTGCGCAGATTGTCCGAGACGCACCACAGCACGAGGCCGTTTTCCACCGTCGCATCCTCACGGATGCGGCTGATATAGGTGGCGTCCTCGCCGGCGGCCTCATAGGGCGTGACGTAGCCACCGGGCTCGTGCTTGTCGATCACGAGGCAACCCGGCGCGTTGCGAAGAATGTTGCGCGCCTCGTCGGCGGAGATCGGATTGACGAATTCGATGTTGACGGACTCGGAGTGGCCGACGAACACCGGCACGCGCACGCAGGTGGCGACCAGCTTGATTTTGGGATCAAGAATTTTCTTGGTCTCCATCATCATCTTCCACTCTTCCTTGGTGTAGCCGTCCTCCATGAAGACGTCGATCTGCGGGATCACGTTGAAAGCGATCCGCTTCGGAAATTTCTTCGACACGACGTCGCTGACCGTGAACACCGCCTTGGTCTGCGAGAACAGCTCGTCCATCGCGTCCTTGCCGGCGCCGGACACCGACTGATAGGTCGAGACCACGACGCGCGTGATCGTCGCCTTGTCGTGCAGCGGCTTCAGCGCCACCACGAGCTGCGCCGTCGAGCAATTCGGATTGGCGATGATGTTCTTCTTGGTAAAGCCGGCGACGGCGTCGGCATTGACCTCCGGCACGATCAGCGGCACGTCCGGGTCCATGCGCCAGGCCGAGGAATTGTCGATCACAACCGCGCCGGCCGCGCCGATCTTGGGCGACCATTCCAGCGATACGGCGCCGCCGGCGGACATCAGGCAGATGTCCACGTCGCTGAAATCGTAGTTTTCGAGCGCTTTCACTTTCAGGGTTTTGTCGCCGTAGGACACTTCGGTGCCGAGCGAGCGGCGCGACGCCAGCGCCACGACCTCGTCGGCGGGAAATTTCCGCTCGGCCAGGATGTTGAGCATTTCACGCCCGACATTGCCGGTCGCTCCGACCAGCGCGACTTTGTAACCCATCATTCACTCTCCAACGAAAAATGCTCCGCCCCCGCGTGCGGCGGAAACGAAAGCACCACAGCTTCTATGCGAAAAACGCCTCCAAGACAATTGAAGACGACGTCTCACGATCTGTCAGCAGGGCGGCCATGCGTTCGGACCACGATTTCGATCCCTCGGAGACGCTGCGACGGCTGGGCCGCGAAGCGCATGCCCTCGGGCTCGATCTGGTGTTTTACGTCGGCGTCCTCACGCTGCTCGTGGTCGGCGCGGTGACGATTTGGAACGGCCTACCGGAGACGGTGGCGCAGGCCCGGCAGGTGGCGATCTCCGCCGGCTGGATGACCGACCCGCCGAAGCTGCGTGGCGCGCTTTGAGCCACTTGCCAAAGGCGTTCTCCCAAGGCGTGCTGCAAAGGGGGCCGGTGCAACATTTACCGACACGCGGCATTGTCGCACGCGCCGGAATAGTGATCGGGTGTGGCCGGATTGACCTTGCCGCCCCCTGCCGCGACCCGCTAGATGGACCCAAACCGATCTAAGCCGGCTTCACGGCCGTTCACTTTCTGCCAAGAGGACACGATGA
>JAQGJY010000360.1 GCA_028290325.1 Tardiphaga sp. | reverse complement strand
GGTGGCGTCGCCGCGCAGACGCCCTCGCCACCGACGACGCTCGCGACACCCGCCGCCTTGATCTCCAAGTTCCGCAACGAGAACAAGCAAGGCTCGGTCACATCCGACGCGAAGCTCACCAGCATCGCCCAGGATCAGGCGTCGGCGATGGCCGCGAAGGATAAGCTGGATCACGATGTGCTCGGGCCGTTCGGATCGCGCGTCGCATCGTCGGGATCGGATCGCGCGGCGGAAAACATCGCTTACGGCTACGATAATTTTCCGAAGACGCTCACTCAGTGGATCAATTCACCGAGCCATCGGAAAAATCTACTGCTGAAGGATGCGTCGCGGATCGGCGTCGCCAGCGCCAAGACGCCCGGCGGCCGCACCTATTGGGCCATGGTGATCGCCGGCTACAATGTCGCGCCGAAAGCCGCGCCGGCGCCGAGGACAGCGGCGAAGGCGGCCACCAAAACGGCCGCGTCGCCGCGCGGCGCCGCGCCAATGCGAGACAGGAAACCGGCCTGCCGGATCAATCTGCTCGGCCTGTGTTTGTGACGCGCCTGAAACCTCGCCCTTTGTCGGGCAGCGAACATTGCGGCAAAGCTGCCCGCGCGCGGTGATCACCCGGACGGGGGATGTGCCGACTTGGCAAAGTCGTGACAAAGCAGGCATAGTGGAGTGATTGCCATGATGTATCGTGCAAGCAAGGTTCGATTTCTCGATAAGCGCGTTCAGCCGCACACCGTCGCCGTGGCGATGGGGTTGATGTTCGGCGCGTTCTATCTGATCGCTTATTGGATGCGATGAATTTCTACGCGCTCTTGATTTTGATGGTTTGCGCGGCGCTTGGCTTCGCGGTGTTTCAGGATGCGACGTTGACCCGCTGTCGTGCCGACTCCATCCTCAGCGTCCTGAAGATCTGCAATTCGTCATTTCAGTAACAGTAACGGCAGCCGTCATTGCGGGAAGCCGTCGTTCCTCGTCGTCGAGGATCGGTTGCTTCACTGGATCAAATCGACGAAGCCGCCGATTTGATCCACCTGGCAATGACGACCTTGAAGGCCGACCCAGTTCTCAATCCTTGACGATGCGGACCGCGCCGCGCGCCGCACTGGTCGTCATCGCCGCATAGGCCCGCAGCGCCATCGTGATCTTGCGCGGACGCGACTGCGCCGGCTTCCAGGCCTGATCGCCCTTGGCGAGCATCGCTTCGCGGCGGGCCATCAGCGTGGCGTCATCGACCACCAGTTTGATCGAGCGCGCCGGGATATCGATCTCGATGCGGTCGCCTTCCTCGACGAGGCCGATCAAGCCGCCTTCGGCCGCTTCCGGCGAGAGATGCCCGATCGACAGGCCGGATGTGCCGCCGGAGAAGCGGCCGTCGGTGATCAGCGCGCAGGCCTTGCCGAGACCCTTCGATTTCAGATAGCTCGTCGGATACAGCATTTCCTGCATGCCGGGACCGCCGCGCGGGCCTTCATAGCGGATCACGACAACGTCGCCGGCCTTGATCTTGTTGGTCAGGATCAGATCGACGGCGGCGTCCTGACTTTCGCAGACGCGCGCCGGCCCGGAAAATTTAAGGATGCTCGCATCGACGCCTGCGGTCTTCACGATGCAGCCGTCGAGCGCGATGTTGCCGGACAGCACGGCGAGGCCGCCATCCTGCGAGAAGGCATGCGCGGCGTCGCGGATGCAGCCGGTCTCGCGATCGGTATCGACCTCCTCGAAGCGGCGCTCCTGGCTGAACGCGATCTGCGTCGGCACGTTGCCGGGCGCGGCCTTGTAGAACGTTCGCACGCTTTCGCTCTGGGTGCGGCGGATGTCCCAGCGATCCAGCGCGTCGTCGATCGTCGCGGCATGGACCGTCGGCAGACCACGGTTCAACAGATCGGCGCGTTCGAGTTCGCCGAGGATCGCCATCACGCCGCCGGCGCGATGCACGTCTTCGAGATGCACGTCCGGCACCGATGGCGCGACCTTGCACAGCACCGGCACGCGGCGCGACAACCGGTCGATATCCGCCATTGTGAAGGGGATTTCGCCTTCATGCGCGGCGGCGAGCAGATGCAGAACGGTATTGGTGGAGCCGCCCATCGCGATGTCGAGCGTCATCGCGTTCTCGAAGGCCTTGAAGCTGGCGATACTGCGGGGCAGCGCGCTCTGGTCGTCCTGTTCGTAGTAACGCCGCGCCAGATCGACGATCAGGTGGCCGGCTTCGACGAACAGCGACTTGCGATCGGCATGCGTCGCCAGCACCGAGCCGTTGCCGGGCAGCGCCAGACCGAGCGCCTCGGTGAGGCAGTTCATCGAATTTGCGGTGAACATGCCGGAGCAGGAGCCGCAGGTCGGGCAGGCCGACCGCTCGATCACGGCGACCTCTTCGTCGCTGATCTTGTCGTCGGCGGCGGCGACCATCGCGTCGATCAGATCGACCGCCCTGATCTTGCCGTTGATGCTGACCTTGCCGGATTCCATCGGGCCGCCTGACACGAACACGACGGGGATGTTGATCCGCATCGCGGCCATCAGCATGCCGGGCGTGATCTTGTCGCAGTTGGAAATGCAGACCATCGCGTCGGCGCAGTGCGCGTTGACCATATATTCGACGCTGTCGGCGATGATCTCGCGCGACGGCAGGCTGTAGAGCATGCCGTCATGGCCCATCGCGATGCCGTCATCGACGGCGATGGTGTTGAATTCCTTGGCGACGCCGCCCGCTTTCTCGATCTCGCGCGCGACCAGTTGACCTAAATCCTTCAGATGGACGTGGCCGGGCACGAATTGGGTGAAGGAATTGACCACGGCGATGATCGGCTTGCCGAAATCCTCGTCCTTCATGCCGGTGGCGCGCCACAACCCGCGCGCACCGGCCATGTTGCGGCCGTGGGTGGTCGTCCGGGAGCGATATGCGGGCATGAAGCGTCCTTCCTGATGGTCTTCTTGTCGAGATCTTG
>JAQGJY010000334.1 GCA_028290325.1 Tardiphaga sp. | reverse complement strand
TGAAGCGCGTGATCTCGTCGAGCGCGGCGAACGGCTCGTCCAGCAGCAGGATATCGGGATCGGTGACGAGCGCCCGGGCCAGCGACGCCCGCATCCGCATCCCACCGGACAGTTCACGGGGATAAGCCTGCGCGAAATCGGCGAGGCCAACCTGTGCCAAGGCGGCGCTCACGCGCGCGTCGGAAGCCGCGCGCGGCGCGTGCTTCAGTTTCAGCGGCAGCCTCACATTGTCGTGGATGCTCGCCCACGGCATCAAGGTCGGCTCCTGAAACACGAAGCCGATGCGGCGGGCGGTCATCTCAACGATGCCCTCGCTCGGCTGCGCGAGCCCGGCGATCAGGCGCAACGCGGTGGATTTGCCGCAGCCGGACGGGCCGAGCAAGGCGACGAAGGCGCCGCGCGCGATCGCCAGATCGACCGGCCCCAGCGCGGTGACGCCGCCGTCGTAGCGCTTCACCACGCCTTGCAATTGAATGGCGGCTGATGTGGTCATCGGCTGGAACAGGCCGCGAAGCGCCGCAATATCGGCGGCGCGCGCCCTCTCCCAATGGGAGAGGTGGGCTGAACTCGCGCTCTGCGACAGACTTCAAGCTCCATCATCACGGCTTCGGCCGCAGGTTGAGTCCGACGCCCTTGTTGACGAATTGCAATGTCGAGGCCTTGCGCCAATCGATATCGCGGCGGATGACGCCGGCGCGCGACATCTTGTTGTAGAAATCCGCGATCCGCTCCTCATTCATGGCGCCGATGCCGTCTTTCAGCGAGTCGCCGGAATCGACGATGCCATAGTCCTTCATCTTGGCGATCGAATAGGCCAGCAGCTCGTCGGTCATATCCGGATTCAGCTGCCGGATCAGCGCGTTGCCGGGCTGCGCGTCGCCGTAAATGTAATTGTACCAGCCGATGATCGAGGCATCGACAAAACGCTGCACCAGATCCTGCTTCTTCTCGACGGTGTCGCGCCGTGTCTCGATCAGGGTCGAATAAGCGTTGAAACCGTGGTCGGCGAGCAGGATCACCGATGGCTTGAAGCCGGCCTGCTTCTCGACCGCATAAGGCTCGGAGGTGACATAGCCCTGCATCGCGCTGCCGGGATCGGCCAGGAACGGCTGCGCGTTGAACGTATAGGGCTTGACCTTCGCTTCGTTGAATCCGTAATCGGATTTCAGCCACTGGAAATAGCTGGAGATGCCTTCCTTGGAGACGAACAATGTCAGCGGCTTGAGGTCGTCGAGTTTCGCGACCTTGGCCTGCGGATGCGTCAGAAACACCTGCGGGTCTTTCTGAAACATCGCGGCGACCGCGACGACGGGCACGTTGTTGGCGACCGCATCGAAGGATTGCAGCGTATTCGCCGTCATGACGAAATCGAGCTTGCCCGCGATCAGCAGGATGCGGTTGTTCACGTTCGGGCCGCCCGGCACGATGGTGACGTCGAGGCCGTAGCTTTTATAGGTGCCGTCGGCGACCGCCTGAAAGAATCCGCCGTGCTCGCCCTCGGCCACCCAGTTGGTGCCGAATGTGACCTTGTCGAGCCTGTCGGCGGCGGACGCTGCGCTGGCCGTGAAACTCAAGACGAGCGTTAACGCTTGCAGCATGGCGGCAAGGCGCATGATTGGACTCCATCGATGGTTCCGGCGCATGATGCCCAACGACGCGGCATGCCGCAATCACACAGCCCGAATTGATGCATGACCACCCCGCCGCGCGACTGGACCGACATTCACTGGCCTGACATGGCCACCGGCGCGCCGTCACGCTGGATCGCCGTGCTGCCGCTCGCCGCGACCGAACAACACGGGCCGCATCTGCCGCTCGGTACCGACATCTTCATCGCGGAGGCGTATCTCGCCCGCGTGCGCGATCTGATGCCGGCGGATTGTCCGGCGACGTTTTTACCGGTGCAGCCGGTCGGCATCTCGACCGAACATCTGGCCTATCCGGGCACGCTGACACTGCCGCCGGAGGTCGCGATCAAAACCTGGATGGCGATCGGCGAGGGCGTCGCCCGGGCCGGCCTGCGCAAGCTGGTGATCGTCACCAGCCATGGCGGCAACTCCCCGGCCATGGCGATCGTCGCGCAGGAATTGCGCGCGCATTTGAACATGCTGGTCGTGACCACCTCGTGGGGCCGGCTGAGCGCGGCCGACACGCTGTTCGCCGCCGATGAGGTCCGTCACGGCATTCATGGCGGCGCGATTGAGACCTCGCTCATGCTGGCGCGCGACCCGCGGCATGTACGCATTGAGAACATTGCAGATTTCGCGCCCGCCAGCCGCGCGATGGCGGGGGAATTCAAGCTGCTCTCGACCCAGCGTCCCGCGCCCCTGACATGGCAGGCCCAGGACCTGCACCCGTCCGGCGCGATCGGCGACGCGACGCTGGCAACCGCCGAGCACGGCGAGCACCTCCTGCAGACCGGCGCGCGCGCCTTCTGCGACCTGCTGACCGATGTCGATCAGTTCGAGATCGAGCGGTTGGGAACGTTACCGGGTCTGTCGCCGTCCTGAGGCGCGAGCGCCGCCCGCCATTGTCATCCCGCTGTCATGACCCATCGCCACCTATTTTCCGCAGCCACACGACACAAACCTTCTTGCTATTGCGACTTATTTGCAAGTAAGGTGACAAATCTGCAGCGGGGGCTGACTTTTGTGACCAGTGACGACGATCGGCGTTCAATCCACGACCGCGTTCCGGCAATGTGCCCGGAGTCGGCGACAGTCGATGTACGCTCTCCTGACGGATCGACCCATCGTGCCGCAGCGCATCCCGCCACTCGCATCATGAAGGCCCTCGCCAGCCTAGCGCTCATCGCGATCAGCGCGCCTGCCGATGCGGCCGACATGGCGCTGAC
>JAQGJY010000271.1 GCA_028290325.1 Tardiphaga sp. | reverse complement strand
GCACATGACGGAACGCGCGACGGCGGGCGATCCGTTCGGCCGGCTGGTCGCGACATCGAGCCTCGCCTCGATCTTCGGCACCGCGCGCAACGAGCATTACGCCGCGACCAAAGCCGCGATCAACGCGCTGGTCCGCGCGCTGGCGGTCGAACTGGCGCGACAGGGCGTGACGGCGAATGCGATCCTGCCCGGCTGGATCAAGAGCGACATGACGGCGAATATCATGGCCAACGAGAAATTCGTCGCCAATGTGATGCCGCGGATTCCGACGCGCCGCTTCGGCGAGCCGGCGGATTTCGGCGGCATCGCGGTCTATCTGATGAGCAAGGCGTCGTCGTATCACACGGCGGATACGTTCGTGATCGACGGCGGCTATACGGCGTTCTGAGCCGTCGTCATTGCGCGCGCGTGGCGGGGTCGGCTGTTGCCGACTTCGCCGCAGCGCGAAGCAATCCAGGTCTCATGTGATATGAAAGACTGGATTGCTTCATCACGAGCGTTTCTCAAGGGTGGGACACGCTTGCGTCTGGCAATGCGAGCTACATCGCCGCTCTTTTCTTTTCCGTCGCGGCACCGGTCATCACGAATCCCTCATAGCCGTTCGCCGCGACGTCCTTGATCTTCTGTCCATAGACCGGGATGCCGCCGATATAGGGCATGAAGATGCGTGGCTTGCCCGGCACGTTCGCGCCCATGTACCAGGAATTCGCCTGCGGATAGAGCGTGCCCTGCGCCACCTCGTTGACATGCGCCACCCAGTCATCTTCCGCCGCGACGTCGGCCTCCATCGTCTCGAGTCCACGATCGCGCATCGCCGCGAGGCAATCGCTGATCCAATCGACGTGCTGCTCGATCGCGACGATCATATTGCTCAGCACCGACGGGCTGCCCGGCCCGGTGATGAGAAACAGGTTGGGAAACCCGGCGCTCATCAGGCCCAGATAGGTGCGCGGCCCCGCGCTCCATTTGGCGTTGAGCGCCGTGCCGTCGCGACCTCTGATGTCGATCTTGGCGACCGAGCCGGTCATCGCGTCGAAGCCCGTCGCCAGCACCAGCGCATCGAGCGGATAGTCGACGCCGCCGCTGCGGAGCCCGGTCGCGGTGATGGTCTCGATCGGATTAGCCCTCAGATTGACGAGCCTGACATTGTCGCGATTGAACGCGGCGTAATAATCCGTATCGACGCAAATACGTTTGGAGCCGACCGGATGGTCGTCCGGCTGCAACAATTTCGCGGTCTCGGGATCCGCGACGATCTCGGCGATGCGCTCGCGGATGAAATCGGCGGCGGTGTCGTTCGCGGCCTTGTCGAGGGACAGGTTATTATACGCGCCCATGAACGTAAGGCCGCCACGGGTCCAGCGCGCGTGATATTTGTCGCGCCGCGCATCGTCGCTGTCGTCATGCGCGCCTTTATCCGGCAACTCCTGCACGATGCCGTTCTTCATCTCCTCGCGCGCCTTGCGGCGGATCTCCGGATAGTTGTCGCGAAACGACTGCCGCTCGTCCGGCGTCAGCGCGGCGTTGCGCGCGGGCACGCTGAAGTTGGCGGTGCGCTGAAACACCGTGAGCTGGCTCGCCTGCTCGGCGATGACGGGAATCGACTGGATCGCCGACGATCCGGTGCCGACGACGCCGACTTTCAGACCCGTGAAATCGACCGCGTCATGCGGCCAGTGCCCGGTGTGATAGATCTGACCTGCGAAGTCCGACAACCCCGGCAGATCCGGCATCTTCGCATTCGACAGGCAGCCGGTCGCGAGGATGACGAACCGCGCGCGCACGTCAGCGCCATCGCCAAGCGTCACCGTCCAGCGATTGTCGCGCTCGTCGAACACGGCGGAGGCGACGCGGGTGTCGAACTGGATATCCTTGCGCAGATCGAAACGATCGGCGACGTGACCGGCATAACGCAGGATTTCCGGCTGCGGCGCGTAGCGCTCGCTCCAGTCCCATTCCTGCTGCAACTCGTCGGACCATGAATAGGAATATTGCATGCTCTCGACGTCGCAGCGCGCGCCGGGATACCTATTCCAGTACCAGGTGCCGCCGACATCGCCGCCTTGCTCGTAGACGCGCGCCTTGAGGCCGAGCCCGCGCAGCCGATGCAGCATGTACATCCCCGCGAAGCCCGCGCCGACCACGACGACGTCGTACGCATCGGATGCGGAATGAGACTGGCTGGCTGCCATCGGCGCGCTCCCTTGATCTTGTTGTTGCCGGCAGCATCGAACCCGACGTGGCAAAGCGCAAGTGTGAATTCGCAGCCGCGGCCATGCATTCTGCGCGGCGGAAAATAACGAGGCGCGGCGTCCAACCCGTTAAAAGCCGCCCTCACCCGCGAAGCCAGAGGTCCAGTAAATACCGGAGCTGATGCGAAACACCAACGTGCGGACGACCTCGCCCTGCGCCGTCGCGGAGGCTGACGGCGATGCGCGTTGCGTGACGGTTGGCATCAGGTCGCATCCTGCGCTAGCGTCAAATGACGACACAACAAAAGACGCCGCATCAAGCGCGCCTACAGGGAGACGGCCATGAAATCACCGATTTGCGACATGCTGGGAATCGATTTCCCGCTTCTGGCCTTTAGCCATTGCCGCGACGTGGTCGCGGCCGTCAGCCGCGCCGGCGGATTTGGCGTGCTCGGCGCGACGGTGCATTCGCCGGCCTCGCTCGAGCGCGAGTTGAAGTGGATCGACGAACACGTCGATGGCAAGCCTTACGGTATCGACGTTCTGATCCCGGAAAACATTTCGACGGCGGGTGAAAAGAACGTCACCTGGAAAAGCCTCGAAGCGCGCGTGACGCCGGCGCATCGCGCCTTCACGCGCGATTTGCTGAAAAAATATGGCATCGAGTTGAAGGCCGAGGAGGTCGATCCAAACGAGCCGCAGCCTTTCGACGGCGAGACGGCGCTGCGACTGCTCGACGTCTCGTTCAATCATCCGATCCGGTTGATCGCCAACGCGCTCGGCGTGCCGCCGAAAGCGATGATCGAGATGGGCAAGACACACAATGTGCCGGTCGCCGCGCTGGTCGGCGCGAAGGAACACGCGATCCGGCAGGTCGCGGCCGGGGTCGATATTCTCGTCGTGCAAGGCACGGAGGCCGGCGGCCATTGCGGCGAGGTCTCGACTCTGGTGCTGGTGCCGGAAGTCATCAAGGCCATCAAGCCGATCCGCGACGTGCCGGTGCTCGCGGCCGGCGGCATCATGACGGGCGCGCAGATGGCGGCCTGCATGGCGATGGGCGCGGCCGGCGCCTGGACCGGATCGGTGTGGCTATCGACGGTGGAATCCGAGACCAGCGATATCTTTCGCGAGAAGATGATCGCGGCCTCGTCGCGCGACGCGATCCGCTCGAAAGGCCGCACCGGCAAACCGGCGCGGCAGTTGCGCTCGGTGTGGACCGATGCCTGGGATCGCGGCGAGAATTCGCCGGGCGCGCTGCCGATGCCGCTGCAAAGCATCATCAGCCGAGACGCCTTCGCCTCGATCGATCGGTCGGCCGCCGCGGGCAATGCCGCCGCGCGCGATCTCGTCAGTTACTTCGTCGGACAGGGCGTGGGATTGATCGACAGCGTGAAGTCGGCCGGCGCCGTCGTGCAGGAATTCAAGGAAGACTTCGCCGACGCCATCGAACGCATGAACGCGCTGGTGGCGGAGTAAGTCCGTCATGGCGAGCCGACGTCGCGGCGGCCCGGGTCGCGCGACGTCGGGCGAAGCATTCCGGACTTCCTGGACTTTAGAGGGAGTTGAACTGCTTCCGCGGCCGCGTGACGCGAAGACCGAAACACGGTCGTCGCGCGATGCGATTGAGAGATACGAAACAACGAAAGCAAGAACATGCCCGACCAAACTCAAATACCTGACGACCGTCGTCCCGTCATCGTCGGCATCGGCGAGATCACCGATCGTCCCACCGACATCGCGCAAGGTCTCGAACCTCTGGACCTGCTCGAAGCTGCGCTGAAACGCGCGGCGGACGATGCCGGCGCGGCCCTCCTTAGCCAGATCGACTCGCTCGACATCGTCAATTTCCTGAGCTGGCGCTACGACGCGCCGGAGCAACTGCTGGCCGCGCGGCTCGGCGCGAAGCCGACGCATAATTATTACGGCCCGGTCGGCGGCGAGAGTCCGATCCGCTATCTGCATGAGGCGGCGCAGCGCATCGCGCGCGGGGAAAGCAAGGTGGCCGCGATCTGTGGCGCGGAATCGCAGGGCACCGCGACCAAAGCGGCGCGCGCCAAGATCGATCTGCCATGGACGCCATTCGCCCACCACGTCGAGGAACCGAAGCGCGGCGCGGCGTTTCAAAAACCGCTCGCCGTCGCGCTCGGCGTGTTCAGACCGGTGACCGTGTATCCGCTCTACGAATCCGCGACCTCGGCGCATTGGGGCCAGACGCCACGCGACGCCATGGCGGAATCAGGTGAGCTGTGGGCGCGCTATTCCGCCGTCGCCGCGACCAATCCGCAGTCATGGATGAAGCGTTCGGTGAGCGCCGAAACGATCGCGACGCCGTCGCCCGACAACCGCCTGATCGCGTGGCCCTATCCGAAGCTGATGGTCGCCAATCCCACCGTGAATATGGGGGGAGCACTGATCATGACCTCGCTCGCTTATGCGCGCGCGCTTGGGATTCCCGACGCGAAGATGATTCACATTCATGGCGGCGCGTCGGCCGAGGAAAAACGTGACTATCTCGACCGCGATCAGTTCGTCGAAAGCCACGCGCAGAACGCCGTGCTGCGATCGGTGATGGATCTGGTCGGCGGCGACGGCCGCGCGTTCGACGCGATCGAACTCTACAGCTGCTTTCCTGTCGTCCCGAAGATGGCGCGACGCACGCTCGGCCTCGGCGACGACGTGATGCCGACAGTGACCGGCGGCCTGACGTTTTTCGGCGCGCCGCTCAATACCTACATGACGCATGCCGCCTGCGCGATGGTCCGCAAGCTGCGCGACGGCGCCAAGCTCGGCCTGCTTTATGGCCAGGGCGGCTTCGTGACCAAGCATCACGCGCTGGTGCTGTCGCGCCACGCGCCGACGCAACCGCTGTCGCAGGATACCTCCGTGCAGGCGGTCGCCGATGCGGCGCGACATCCGGTGCCGGCCTTTGATGCGGCGCCGTCGGGCCGCGGCAAGGTCGAGGCCTTCACGGTGCTCTATGGCGCCAACGCCGCGCCCGAGCATGGCGTCGTGATGCTGCGTACCGAAACCAACGCGCGTACGTTGGCGCGGGTGCCGGCGTCCGACGTGACGACCTTGCGGCATCTGATGGAGATGGATCGGACACCGGTCGGCTCGACCGGCGTGATCTCGACAGCCGCCGATGACGTGCCGCAGTGGCGCGTCGGGGCATAAAGCCATCATTCGAGAATGGCGGCGTCGGATGCGAGGAGCGCGGACGACGATGAACTCCGGTCTCACGTCTACCTTATGACTTTGACTCGCCCATGAATAAAGCCGGCGAAAAACGCCGGCTTTGTTCAGTCCTCACAATGACGGTGCGCCCTACCGATTCGGATTCGGGTAGACCATGCTGCGCCAGCCGTTGCGATTGAACGGCTTCCAGTTGCCATCCGCTTGGGCAAGGCGATCGGCGACCGCATAGACCACAGCGGGATGATGCGCCATGCCGCAATGGCTGCTCTCGACCTCGATGCTTTCCGACGTCGCCGTGGTTTTTTCCATACAGCCCTGCCACGCGCAGATACCATCGGTGCGGCTGAAAATCGCCGTCGTCGGCACCGGGGGCGTGTCATGCAGCGCGCCGCCGAAAGCCGGATCCGGCGCGTCCTCGGCGCTCTGGCCGCTGACCATTTCATAGACGCGCCAGGCATTGGTCGCCTTCGGACCGGCCGCGAACGGGCTGCCCAGCGAAATCACCGAGCGCACCTTGTCCGGCATCATCTTGGAGAGCTGGCGCGCATATAGTCCACCGAGGCTCCAGCCGACGAGGCTGACCTTGCGGCCGGATGTCTCGTACATCTGGTTGACCAGATCGACCATCGACTGCTGCACGCCCTCGCGCAGACCGAGATTGCGGCCCTGCTTCCAGCCGCTGACCTGATAGCCCCGCGTGCGAAGGAAACTGCGCAGCGGCCGTGTCGAGACGTCGCTTGCCACCAGACCCGGCAACACCAGCACCGAATGGCCGTCACCGCGCGGCGCCAGGCTCAGCATCGGCAACGCACCGAGAAACGCCCCGAATTCGCTGAGGGCGCGGGTTTCAAGGAACATCAGTGTCTTGGACGGGGGGCGCATCGTACCGATCGACGCGGTGGCGGCAGCGGTCGCGGACATTTTCAACCTCATCACCCGAGTTGCGGGGCATAATTCACAAATGGAACACACCACCTAACGATTCACCAAACAGAACGTTCACAATCCCGGGAATATATTTGTGCGCTGCACCAGAAAACAGAACAACTGACCTGCGTATGTGGCCGTCGGAAGCGGCCGGGCGATCTCGGCAGGCTGATAGCGCCGCACCGCGGAGCCGGGAGCGGAATGCCCGCTCTCAAAGCGAGCATCACGGCAGCCGCAACATGACCTCGATCGCATGCAGGACGAGGCCCGCGAGGCCGCCGATCAGCGCGCCATTGAAGCGGATATATTGCAGATCGCGGCCGATGTTGATTTCGATCAGCGAGATCAACTGCCGCATGTCCCACGCCTTCACCTGATCGGCGATGAAGGTCGAGACGCCGCTTTTCTGATCGGCGATAAAAGCGCGCGCGACGGCGACGACGCCATTATTGATTTCCGCGCGCATCTCGCTATCGCCGGCAAGCGCGCGTCCGGCTTCCGCGAACACCTTCGCGAGATGATGTTGCAGCAGGTTGTCGTCACCCGACGCGCTGCGTTCGATGAAGCCGCGCACCTTGGCCCAGACGTCGCGCGCGAGGTCGCCGAGTTCGGGGCGCGCCAACAGATCGCGCTTCAAGCCGTCGATGCGGTCGGTGTAAGCCGGATCGGTGCCGAGCTTGTCCACGAACGACAGCAGCATGCGATCGAATTCACCACGGAACGGATGCGCGGGATCGGTGCGGACCTCATCGAAGAAGGCGCTGGCGGAGGCGACGATCTTCTTCACCAGAAACGCGTCGGTCCGATACAGCTTGAGCAATGTCGGCAGTTCGTCGCGAACCTTGTCGCGGATCGTCGCCAACATCTCGGGCTTGTCGAGCGACTCGTGCAACGCCCGCATCAGATCGTCGAGCAGGCCCTGATGGCGTCCTTCGGTGATAAATCCGCGCAGCGTGCCGGCGGCGAGCGGCGCGAGATCGATTGTCTGCAATTGCGCGATGATGCGGCGCGTTGCGAAGGTCTTCAACCCCGACGTCTCCGCCGCCGCCAGCGCGTCGGGCAGCATCCGCAGCACGAAACGCGCGAGGTCGGCGCTGCGTTTGCCGTCGCGCAGCCAGTCGGCGATGAAGGAGGCGAAATCGATTTCGCGCAGCTTGGCTTCGACGGGGGCGGCTTCGAGAAAATGCGTTTCGATGAAATCACCGAGCTTGTCGGCGATGCGGTGCTGATTGGCCTGAATGATCGCGGTATGGGGGATCGGCAGGCCGAGCGGACGGCGAAACAGCGCGACGACCGCGTACCAGTCGGCGAGACCGCCGATCGTCGCGGCTTCCATGAAGGCGGCGACATA
>JAQGJY010000255.1 GCA_028290325.1 Tardiphaga sp. | reverse complement strand
CGACAGCGCCTGTTTCGCACGGGCGCTTTCAAAGCAGATAGTCTCATTTCCACTCATCCACAAACGCGGACTGGCAAGGCGAGGCCCACTTGACCGGCTTTGCCTGCCAGAAATTATATCAATACGGAATTCAGGTGCAATCCCGCAAGTCGGGTAGCCTTTCGTCGAGGTAAACCCCTTCCGCGCCTGTGCTGCGGCTGAAAGCCGCTAAGCCGCTCGGCATGCAGGGTCGCCGGAACAAATGTTGTAATGCCAGCTTACTTCGCCTCGTCGTTCCACGCGATCATCGTCGCGCCACACGCCGTCGCGACGGCAATCCGTTTCAGCACATAGGTTTCCGATGAGCGTCGGTCTGATGGCCCTTCTCGATGATGTCGCCGCACTGGCCAAGGTCGCGGCGACCTCGATCGACGACATTGCGGGACAGGCGGCGCGGGCCGGCGCGAAAGCGGCGGGCGTCGTCATCGACGACGCGGCGGTGACGCCGCGTTACGTCGTCGGCTTCGATCCGGCGCGCGAACTGCCGATCATCCAGCGTATCGCGATCGGGTCGCTTCGCAACAAGCTGCTGATCCTGTTGCCGGTCTCGCTGGCGCTGAGCCTGTTCGCGCCATCGGCGATCACGCCGCTGCTGATGCTCGGCGGCGCCTATCTGTGTTTCGAAGGCACCGAGAAAATCTACGAGGCCCTGGTGCCGCACGACCCGCACCCGGCACACGTTGCGGCCGGTCCGTTGTCGACCGGGTCGCAGGGTTTCGAGGACGCCAAGGTCGCGAGCGCGATCAAGACCGATTTCATCCTGTCGGCGGAAATCATGGCGATCACGCTTGCCTCGTTGCCCGCGGGACCGTTCTGGACGCAGGCGATCGTGCTCGCTGTCGTCGGATTGGCAATCACCGTCGTCGTCTATGGCGGCGTCGCGTTGATCGTCAAAGCGGACGATGTCGGCCTCTATCTGGCGCAAGGCCCTTCGACCTCGGTGCTCGGCCGTTTCAAGCGTGCCATCGGGCGTGGTCTGGTGCGCGGCATGCCATATTTTCTCACCGGGCTCAGCGTCGTCGGAACGGCGGCGATGATCTGGGTCGGCGGTGGCATCCTGATCCATGGCCTCGACACCTACGGCTGGCCGCAGATCGATCATGCCATCAAGGCGAGCGCGCAGATGGCGGCGCAAGCACTGCCGGCGATCGCGGGGGCGGTCGCATGGATCGTCACGGCGCTGGCGTCCGGCCTCGTCGGCGCCGTGGTCGGCATCGCGATCATTCCGTTGGCCAACGGCGTCATCGCTCCGGCGTGGAGCGCCATCCAGGCGCGCACGGCGAAGCCGTAACGCCGCCGTTGCCCGCGCTCAGTGCTCGTAAACGAGTCGGGCGCGGATCGTGCCGTCAAGCGAACTGATCTCGGCGAGAATTTTATCGCTCAGGCCCGGCGGCAGGTCGGCGTCGAGCACGACATAGCCGACCTCGCTGTCGGTTTCGAGAAATTGCGCCGCGATGTTGACGTCGCGTTGCAGGAAGACCTCGTTCAGGCGCCGCAACATGCCGGGCACGTTGCGGTGGACATGGCTGAAACGCGCGCCGACCGGGCGGATTTTCAACTGCACCTGGGGAAAATTCACCGCGCCCATGGTCGAGCCGCTCTCGACATAATCGATCATCTTGCGCGCGACCTCGCTGCCGATCCGGTCCTGCGCTTCTTCGGTCGAACCGCCGATATGCGGCGTCAGGATCACGTTGCTCAATCCCTGCAGCGGGCTGTGAAAGCGCTCCGCATTGGACGACGGTTCGATCGGAAACACGTCGAGCGCCGCGCCGGCCAGATGGCCGTCCTTCAGCGCCGCCGCCAGCGCGTCGAGATCGACCACCGTGCCGCGGCTGTTGTTGATGAGATAGGCGCCGCGTTTCATCAGCCGGATTTCGGCGTCGCCGATCATGCCATGGGTCGCTGGCGTTTCCGGCACGTGCAGGCTGACGATGTCGCTGCGGGTCAGCAATTCGGCGAGGCTCCCGGTCGGCTCGGTATTGCCGTGGCGCAATTTGTCGGTGTGATCGTAATAGATCACCTTCATGCCCATCGCCTCGGCTAGCGTCGACAACTGCGAGCCGATATTGCCGTAGCCGACGATGCCGAGCGTGCGGCCGCGCACCTCGCGGCTGTCGGTCGCGGATTTGTCCCAGCCGCCCTCATGCGCGGCGGCGGAGCGCGGAAAAATCCGCCGCAGCAGCATGACGATCTCACCGATCACGAGTTCGGCGACGCTGCGGGTGTTGGAGAACGGCGCGTTGAAGACCGGGATGCCGCGCTGGCGCGCCGCGCCGAGATCGACCTGATTGGTGCCGACGCTGAAACAGCCGACGGCGACCACCTTGTCCATCGTCGCGAGGACGCTCCGCGTGAGCTGCGTGCGCGACCGGATGCCGAGCATATCGACGCCGTCGAGCGCCTTCAGCAGCTCGTCGCCATCGAGCGCCTTGGTCAGGCGCCGCACGGTCGTGCCGGCGGATTTGCGAAACAGCTCGACGGCGCTGTCGTTCACGCCTTCCAGGAGCAGCACGTTGATCGGAGCTTTTTCAGCGCTAAGTGTCTGGGACATGACCGACGCAATGTTGGAGACAAGACGGGCGGGCTCGTCGCCAAGGCAGCGAAAACGGCGGCAGAGGCGATGACAGGGACTTAGCCAAAAACGCCGTCGCCAGCCAGCTCATTTGTGCGCGCTCAGTCGAACATCGCGTCGATGTCGTTCTGCGAGACATACTCGTCGCTGTGGCGCAGCTTTGGCCCGTTGAGAAGACGCTGGTCGGCGTCGCGCTCGGTCGCTTCGGGCGCGCAGGCCTTGATGGCGGCAACGCCACCCCAGATCTCCATCATCGTGCTGATATGGGATTCGATCGCACCCATCGTGGCCATCACCTTGCCGATGCGCTGTCCGGTCAAATCCTGAAAATTGCAAGCTTCGAAGATCGCCGTGATGTTGTCGCCGATCCGCGCCGAAAGCACTTGGCGCTGCGCGGGCGTCGCCGCGTCGTTGATCGCGGCGTTGGCGGTCTCGATGGCTTCGGCCGCGGCGAGGATGGTCTGCGTGGCCTGTTCGGTGCCGCCGACGATCGCGTCCAATTCGCCGTGAACGTCGATCGCGTCGCCGGTATCGAAACCACTTTTGTGAAGCGATGCGATTTCGCGCTTGGTCTGGAAAATCGCACTCTGGATCGCGTCCATCTCGCGCTTGAGCCGATCGCAATGCGCGATCTGGGCCCGATAGTTGTCCATCAGGTCCATTGCCTCGGGCTCATCCAGCGGTGCCAGGGACGGCGATGTCGGCAACACCTTGATGGCGCGCGATCGACGGACCGATTTAACCGGCTTAATGGCCGGCGCTGGTTTGGTCTGAAGTGGAAGATCCGCCGCCAGGACGGACGGGATGTCGCGAGTAATTCTGTTTTGAGTCGGCACCGATATCTCCCCAGGATCGGCAGACACATAGCAAACGGCTTTTAAGATTTTGTTCCGCCGCCCGAGGACCGCATGCCGCGCGGTGAGCAGGACATGCCGTCCTGGGGTGTCACCGCGCGATCGCGGCCGGAATCTTTGAGAAATCAAACGTCAGCGCCGTTGCGCCAATCGAGGCTGAGATGTTTTTTAATTCAATGTTTTGCACATAGTTAACGACATTCTGTCGCGGCAAGGATTATTCTTAACGTCTTTACCATAATCTTATGAATATGATTAGCATCATCCGATAGTGGTCTCATGGCAAAGCCGGTCAAGGCCCGAAAAGTTGCCGCCAGGTTGCGATGGAGAAACGAAGCCTGCCGATGTCACCGCTGCCGACAGCCGAACGCCGGCGTGTCGGCGCTGGTCTTTCGCACGACCTGAATGTTCCCGTCATCAAGGCCACGCGCAAGCCCGAGGATCGCCGTCGGCGTTCGTCGGGCGCCATCGCCCCGACAAAAGCGTTGCTACGAAATTGCCGCAACGAAAGCCGGCGTTAACACAAAGACGGTTAAATCCGCCGATGACGTGTCGCCGAAACTGACAGCTGCTTCCGATTGTCTCGTGACGCGACGTTCGGCGCGGTGATTGCCGTGAGACCTCTTATTCTTGTGATGTGTAAAATTCAAAGGCAGTTCGCACGATGGATGACCTTCTTACCGAGTTTCTGACCGAGACCAGCGAAAGTCTCGATACCGTCGATAACGAACTGGTCCGGTTCGAGCAGGAACCGAACAACGCCAAAATTCTCGGCAACATCTTTCGCCTGGTCCACACCATCAAGGGCACTTGCGGCTTCATCGGACTGCCACGGCTGGAAGCGCTGACCCACGCGGCGGAAACGCTGATGGGCAAGTTTCGCGACGGCATGCCCGTCACCAGCCCGGCCGTGACCCTCATCCTCCTCACGCTCGACCGCATCAAGGAAATTCTCGGCGGGCTCGAGGCCACGCAGTCGGAACCGGCCGGCGAAGACAGCGATCTCATCGACCAGTTGCATGACATGGTCGCGCGCGGCATGGCAGCGATGGACGCGCCGGCCGCGGCCCAGGACCCTGAGCCTGCGCTGGTGGTGGCCGATCTGGAGCGGCCTTTGCGCCCCGGCGAAGTATCGCTGGACGAGCTGGAGCGCGCGTTTCAGGAAACCGCCGTCGAAGACGCGGTCGATGCGCATGAACCGGTCGCGGCCGACCCGGTCCCGCCGATCACATTGGTGATCGGCAAAAGCGAATCCGCCGAAAATCTCAACAAGCCTTCTCAGAAAATGCCGATCGAACCGCCGGCGGCGGACAATGACCGCATCGCCAACCAGTCGATCCGCGTCAACGTCGATACGCTCGAACATCTGATGACGATGGTGTCCGAGCTGGTGCTGACCCGCAACCAGCTTCTCGAAATCAACCGCCGCAACGCCGATTCCGGTATCCAGGCGTCGTTGCAGCGGCTGTCAAACGTCACCGCCGAGTTGCAGGACGGCGTGATGAAGACGCGGATGCAGCCGATCGGCAATGCCTGGCAGAAACTGCCGCGCATCGTGCGCGATCTGTCGAGCGAACTCGGCAAGCAGATCGAACTCGAACTGCACGGCGCCGACACCGAGCTTGACCGTCAGGTGCTCGATCTGATCAAGGATCCGCTCACCCACATGGTGCGGAATTCGGCGGATCACGGGCTGGAAACCCCGGCGGAACGCCTCAAGGCCGGCAAGCCCGAGCAGGGCACCATCCGGCTCTCCGCCTATCACGAGGGCGGTCATATCATCGTCTGCATCGCCGATAACGGCCGCGGCCTGAACACCGCGCGGATCAAGGCCAAGGCGGTCGCCAGCGGTCTGGTCACCGAGGCCGACGTCGAGAAGATGACGGAAGCCCAGATTCACAAGTTCATCTTCGCGCCGGGCTTCTCGACCGCCGCCGCCGTCACCAGCGTGTCGGGGCGCGGCGTCGGCATGGATGTCGTCCGCACCAATATCGATCAGATCGGCGGCACCATCGATGTCAGCTCGGTCGCCGGCGAAGGCTCCAGCGTCACCGTCAAGATTCCGCTGACACTGGCCATCATCTCCGCGCTGATCGTCGAATCCGCGGGCGACCGCTTCGCGATTCCGCAGATCGCCGTCATCGAACTGGTGCGCGCCCGCGCCAATTCCGAGCATCGCATCGAGCGCATCAAGGACACGCTGGTGCTGCGCCTGCGCAACCGGCTGCTGCCGCTGGCGCATCTGTCAACACTGATGAAGTGCGACGCCGGCAGGACAGATACCGAAGGCGGCTTCATCGTCGTCACGCAGGTCGGCAAGCAGACCTTCGGCATCATCGTCGACGGCGTGTTCCATACCGAGGAAATCGTCGTCAAACCGATGTGCACCAAGCTGCGGCACATTTCGATGTTCTCCGGCAACACCATTCTCGGCGACGGCGCCGTGATCCTGATCGTCGATCCTAATGGCATCGCCAAGGCAATCGGCGGTTCGGCGATCGCGCCGCACGATTCCGCCGACGATCGCAACGCCGGACAGAACGGCAAAGATGACGCGCTGACGTCGCTGTTGATCTTCCGGGCTGGATCACCGCAGCCGAAGGCGGTGCCACTGGCTCTCATCACGCGTCTCGAGGAGATCGCGGCGAAGGACATCGAATATTCCAACGGCCGCCACATGGTGCAGTATCGCGAGCAGTTGATGCCGCTGATCATGATGGATGGCGTCGAAATCGCCACCACCGGCGTGCAGCCGATCCTGGTGTTCTCCGATGACGGCCGGTCGATGGGCCTCGTCGTCGATCAGATCACGGACATCGTCGAGGAGCATCTCACGATCGCCGTCGCCAGCACGCGCGATGGCGTGCTTGGCTCGGCCGTCATCAAGGGGCAGGCGACGGAAGTCATCGATGTCGGCCACTTCCTGCCGCTGGCCTTCGCGGATTGGTTCGCGCGCAGCGAAATGCGGCCGTCGCAAAACGCGCAGTCGCTGCTGCTGGTCGATGACTCGGCGTTCTTCCGCAACATGCTGGCGCCGGTGCTGAAAGCCGCCGGTTACCGCGTGCAGGTGGCAAGCAACGCGCGCGACGGCCTCAGCATTCTCAGGTCGAGCGAATTCCAGATCGTCGTCACCGACATCGAGATGCCGGACATGGACGGATTCGAATTCGCCGAGACGATCCGGGCCGACAAGCGCCTCAGCGAACTTCCGATCATCGCATTGTCGGCGATCGTGTCGCAGGCGGCGGTCGAGCGCGGCCGTCAGGCCGGTTTCCATGATTACGTCGCGAAGTTCGACCGTCCAGGTCTGATCGCCGCGCTGAAGGAACAAACCTCGATGGGGCATGCGGCATGAGCAACGTGAGCGATCACCAACCCGCGGCCAACACCGAATACGTCACCGCCACGATCGGCGGCCAGTTGTTCGGCATCCCGATCTCGCGGGTGCAGGACGTCTTCAAGCCCGAGCGGCTGACGCGCGTGCCGCTGGCCTCGCACGATGTGGCCGGCGTGCTCAATCTGCGCGGCCGCATCGTCACCGCGATCGATATGCGGGCGCGGCTCGGCCTGCCGAAGGATGACACCGCGCGGGAGGCGATGGCGATCGGCGTCGATCTGCGCGGCGAGTCCTACGGCCTGATGATCGACACGATCGGCGAAGTCGTCCGCGTTCAGAATGACGAATGCGAGATCAATCCCGCCAATCTCGATCCATGGCTCGGCACGATGGCGGCGGGTGTTCATCGCCTCGGCACCGAGCTGATGGTCGTGCTCGATATTGATCGCGTGCTCAGCCTCGACGCAGAGACCCACGCCAACGCCTAGCGCCGGTCCGCGCGCCGATATCGATCCTGCGATCGCAGAAGTCAGAAAGAATGCAATGAAGATGTGTCTCGTGGTGGATGATTCGAGCGTCGTCCGCAAAGTCGCTCGCCGAATTCTCGAAGGACTCGATCTTCAGATCGTTGAGGCCGAAGACGGCGAGAAGGCGATCGAGGCCTGCAAAAACGGACTGCCGGATGCGATCCTGCTCGACTGGAATATGCCGGTCATGGACGGGCTGGAGTTTCTCCACAAGCTGCGGCGGATGCCGGACGGCGACCGGCCCAAGGTGGTGTTCTGCACCACCGAGAACGACGTCGCGCATATCGCGCGAGCGCTTGAAGCGGGCGCCGACGAATACATCATGAAGCCGTTCGACAAGGACATCGTGGCGGCGAAGTTCCGCGAAGTCGGCCTGATCTGATGCCGGCCGGAGCCGCGATGGCGTTGACCTGCGTGAGACGGCCGACGGCCGATCGGGGGCCGGCATGAGCCTGGAAGCCGCAAAGCCGCCGACGGCCGCGCCGTCTAAGGACCTCTCGAAGGGGCGCGCGATCCGCGTCATGGTCGTCGACGACTCGGCGATCATTCGCGGCGTGATCTCACGCTGGATCGAGGCCGAGCCGGACATGGAAGTCGCGCGCTCGTGCCGCAACGGTCTTGACGCCGTCAACGCTGTCGTCGCCGCCGATCCGGACGTCGTCGTGCTCGACATCGAGATGCCGGAGCTCGATGGCATTTCGGCGCTGCCGCAGCTTCTCGCCAAGAAGCCGAAGCTGTTCGTGATCATGGCGTCGACGCTGACGACGCGGAACGCGGAGATCAGCATCAAGGCGCTGGCGCTCGGCGCCACCGACTACCTCGCCAAGCCTGAGAGCACGCGCGACAGCAATGCCGCCGAAACCTTTCACCGCGATTTGGTGTCGAAGGTTCGTGGCCTCGGCGCCCGCGCTGTGCGGACCGAGCTGTCGCGCGCCAGTGCCTTGGCCGTCAAACCGCTGTCCAGCGCGTCGATCGATGGCGCCGCCGGCATCGCCTCGCCTTATGTGCTGCGCCGCATGAGCGACAAGCCGCCGAAGGTTTTGCTGATCGGGTCATCGACCGGCGGTCCGAAGGCGCTGATGGATTTCCTGCCGGCGATCGTGCCGATCATCGATCTGGTCCCGGTTCTGATCACCCAGCATATGCCGCCGGTGTTCACCGCACTTCTCGCGGATCAACTGTCACGCGCCTGCGGGCGTCCGGTGCGCGAGGGCATCGCCGGCGAGCGCGTCAATGCCAAACAGGTTTATATTGCGCCGGGTGGCCGCCACATGCGCGTGGTGAAGCAGGACACCGGCGCGGCGATCGCGCTCGACGACAGTCCGCCGATCAACTTCTGCAAGCCCGCCGTCGATCCGCTGTTCAAATCGGCCTGCGATATCTGGCAGGGCCATATCATGAGCGTGATCCTGACCGGCATGGGCTCGGACGGCATGCGCGGCGGCAAGGATATCGTCGCCGCCGGCGGCAGCGTCATCGCGCAGGATGAAGCGAGCAGCGTCGTTTGGGGCATGCCAGGCGCCGCCGCGCAGGCCGGCATCTGTGCGGCGATTCTTCCCCTCAATCAAATCGCACCCAGGCTCATTCGCCTGTTTTCGGGATCACGCCTATGACGCCGCACGATTACACGTTTCTGCAGGGCTTCCTCAAAGATCGCTCGGGCCTGATCCTCAGCAACAAGGAATATCTCGTGCAGGGCCGGCTTGAACCGCTGGCGAAGAAGCACGGCCTCAACGGCATCAGCGATCTCGTCGAGAAGATCAAGAGTGGCAAGAAGGACATCGAGACCGTCGTCGTCGAGGCCATGACGACCAACGAGACCTCGTTCTTTCGCGACAAGAACCCCTTCGACCAGTTCAGCGAGACCGTCGTCCCGCGCCTGGTGAAGGCCCGCGCCACGAAGAAGTCGCTGAGGATCTGGTGCGCCGCCGGCTCGACCGGGCAGGAGCCTTATTCGATCGCGATGTGCCTGAAGGAAATGGGCGCGCTGCTGAAGGACTGGCGTATCGAAATCACCGCGACCGATTTGTCGCGCGAGGTGCTCGCGAAGTCGGAAGCCGGGCGCTACAGCCAGTTCGAGGTGCAGCGCGGGCTGCCGATCAAGCTGCTGATGAAATATTTTCAGCAGAGCGGCGAGACCTGGCAGATCAATGCGGACATCCGCGCGATGGTGAAGCACAAGCAGTTCAACCTGCTGTCCGACTTCGGCGCGCTCGGCAGATTCGACATCATCTTCTGCCGCAACATCCTGATCTATTTCGACGAGCCGACCAAGACCGGCATCTACAAGCGGCTGGCGAAGGCGCTCGAACCGGACGGCTTGCTGGCGCTCGGGGCGGCCGAAACCATGATCGGCCTGACCAACGCGTTCGTGCCGTCACCGGGCCTGCGCGGCTTCTACGCGCCGAATCCCGCCGCCGCGGCGTAAGGCTCGGGGTCAATCAATATCGCGCTGGCCAACGCTCACCCGATCAGAAGCCGCGAGTCCAGAATCACCCGGCGCAGTGTCTTCGACAAGGCCTCGACGGAATACGGCTTCTGAATCAGATCGAATCCGCGATCGGCGTTCTCCGCCAGCACGTCGCTGTAGCCGCTCGTCAGCACCACCGGCAAGGCGGGATACTGCTTGCGAATGAGATTGGCGAGCTCGACGCCATTCATGCCCGGCATGATGACGTCGGAAAACACCAGATCGAAGGCGGAGGCATCCCGCGCCAACTCCGCCAATGCGGCGTCGGCGTTGATCGTCAGGGTGATCGTGTAGCCGAGATCTTCGAGCAATGCCGTGGCGAAGCGGCCGACCTCTTCGTTGTCCTCGACGACCAGCACGCGATAGCCGCTGCCGCATGCATCCGGGTCGGTCCGTATCGCGACGGCTTCACTACTCGGGGTGGGGGTCGCGGCCTGCCGCAGATACAGCGTGAAGGTTGAACCGCGGCCCGGCGCGCTGGTCACTTCGATGTCGCCGCCGGATTGCTTGGCGAAGCCGAAGGCCTGGCTCAGGCCGAGGCCGGTGCCCTTGCCGACCTCCTTGGTCGTGAAGAACGGCTCGAAGATCGTCTCGAGCTGGTCCGCCGGAATACCGATGCCGCTGTCGCTGACGGCGATCGCGATATAGTCGCCCTCGCGCGCGGGCGATCCGCGCAACGGCGGGATGGCGCGGACCTCGCTGACGCTGATCGCGAGGTGACCCTGATTGTTCATCGCGTCGCGGCCGTTGACGGCGAGGTTGATGATCGCGGTCTCGAATTGCGCGACATCGGCCATCGCGAAGAACGACGGATCGTCGATGCGCACGTCGATCTGGATGCGGCCGCCGACGAGCGGCCGGATCAGCGCCGCGACGCTTTCGACCTGCGTGCCGACATTGAAGACCTGCGGCTTCAACGGTTGCCGCCGCGCGAAAGCCAGTAACTGGCTGGTTAGTTTCGACGCGCGATCGACGGTATCGGAAATCGCGTCGATGTAGCGGCGGCGCTTGTCGTCCGGCAGGTCTCGCCGCCGCAGGATGTCCGTGGCCGAGCGAATGATGGTCAGCAGATTGTTGAAATCGTGCGCCACGCCGCCGGTCAGTTGGCCGACGGCTTCCATCTTCTGCGACTGCCGCAGAGCTTCCTCGCCTTGCAACCGTTCGGTGATATCGACCGCTTCGGCGAGAACCCCGGATATCGTGCCGTGCTGATCGAGCACTGGACGCATCGCGAAGTCGAAGTAGCGGCTGCCGATCGGCAGGTGCAGCAGCAACTCGGTGCGGACGTTGTCGCCGCGCATCACCGCGGCGAACGCGGCGCGCACGGTTTCGCGCATGCCGTCGGTATCGCGGAACCACGGCGACTCCCACACCAACTGCCCGACCACATCCGGCGATTCGGCGTGGATGCCGGCCAGCGAGGTTTTGTTCGCGAAAACGACATGGCCGGCGATATCGAGCAGCACCTGATACTGGTTGCTGGTTTCCAGGATCGTGCGCATCTGCGCCTTGCGGTATTCCAGGCCCGACGTGCGCTCCTTGATGCGCTCTTCCAGCGTCTCGTTGAGGCGCCGCAATTCGGTCTCGGCGGTCTTGGCGGCGGTCACGTCATGGGCGACGCCGATGAAGCCGATGTGATTGCCGATCGGATCGAAGCGCGGCTGCGATTCGGATCGCAGCCAGCGCCATTCGCCGTCGGCGCGGCGGTAGCGCGCTTCCAGCACGAACGGCTTCAGCGAGGCTTCGCCCGCCAGCTGCTCGTTGACGATGCGTTGCAGGTCATCGGGATGCAGCGCGTTGCGCCAGTCGAACACGATGGCTTCGTCGTAGGGCAGGCCAAGAAAATCCAGGTAGGATTGATTGGCGAATGCGCGCCGGCCGTCGCGCCGCGTCACCCACATCGGCACCGGCGCGCTGTTGGCGATCAGCCGGAACCGCTCCTCGCTTTCGCGCAGCCGTTCCTGCGCCAGCATCCGATCGGTGATGTCGATATGCGCGCCGATAAGCCGGACCGCGCGGCCAGTCTCGTCGCGCTCGATCTTGGCGGTGACGTCGATCCAGCGCGTCTGGCCATCGTTGGGCCGGATGATGCGGTAGTCGGCGGTGTAATCTTCCTGCGTGCCATTCAGCGCGTCGAGAAATTGCCGGACCGTCTTGTCGCGATCCTCCGGATGGATGCGCTGAACCCAATCCTCGTGCGTCTCGTTGGTCGCGTCCTGGGGCAGGCCGTGGATGATGAGGTATTCTGGTGAGCGACGATTTTGAAAGCCGTCCTGAAAATTGACCTCGACGCCGCCGACCCGTCCGATCCGCTGAATGCGGGCAAGGTCGGCCTCGCGCTCACGGAGTTTGCGATAGACCTCGTCACGCTCCCGCGCGATCTCGGAGGCGTAGCGCTGCAATGCATCCGCATCACCGCCCGCCTCCAGAAATGCGTCTTGTCCCTGCGCTTCGATCATCTCAGCCCAATCCCTCACCCCCATATGAGTGGTTTCACGGGACGTTGTCGAGATGCCTTCGCGGTTGGTCGGAGGTCGGACGACGGACGACGCGTCAGGTCTGGCGCAGGTGCCAGCCGGTCGCGGCTTCCAGATCGGTAATCGCCTGCGCTGCGCTCAACACTTTGATCGTGGTCATGCCCATGTCGCGAGCCGGTTTCAGATTCACCCCGAGATCATCGAGATAGATGCAGGTCGCCGGATCGACGCCGAGCGCGTCGGTCATCATCCGATAGATGCGCGGATCCGGCTTGCGAAAGCCGATCTTGGCGGATTCGATAATGTGGTCGAACAGGGTCATGATCTCGGCGACATAGATCGAGCGGCCGCCCGCGCTGCCGATCGCATTCGCCGGCAGGTTGTTGGTGATGCAGCCGGTCTTGACCTTGGCGCCGACGATCTTCAGCGCCTCAACCATTTCCGGTCGCGGATCGCCGATCAGCAACGGCAGCACATCCTTGCCGCGCACCTCGGCGCCGAGCGCGCGTGATTCGGTCGCGAACAATTCGTCGAACGCATCCACATCCACCTCGGCGCGCTCGAATTTCGCCCATGCGTTGTCCCAGTGGTTCGCCGCGTTGGTGCGGCGGATGATGTCGACGGGCAGGCCGCGCTCGGTTTCGAATCGCGCGAAGGCCTCGAACGGCGAGGAGGTGAACACCCCGCCAAAATCCCAAATCACCGCGTCGATCATGGCCTGTCCTTTCAAAAAATTGTCATTGCGAGAAATGAAGGTCGCTCGTCTTCGAGCAATCTTCACGACGACGCAATCCAGCGGCATCTTCATTGCTCTTTCCGCAAGTCATACTAAGGATAGGATGACCATACAAAATTCGCCCGCGCGCGATTTGGAATGCGGATTCGAATGAAGGCACCGAACACCAACATCATCGCCGTCGAGGCCTTCTGCTATCGGTATCCGCTGACGACTCCGGTGGTGACGTCATTCGGGCGGATGCTCGATCGCCCCGCGGTGTTCGTGCGCGTCGCCGATGCCGACGGTCATGTCGGGTGGGGCGAGGCGTGGTGCAATTTTCCCTCGACGGGCGCGGAGCATCGCACGCGCATCATCAATGAGATCCTCGGTCCGATGGTGACAGGCGACACGTTCGAAACACCGCAAAAAACCTTCGATGCCTTGACGCTTCGCACATCGGTTCTCGCGTTGCAATCGGGCGAGCACGGTCCTTTCGCCCAATGCATCGCGGGTATCGACATCGCCTTGTGGGACATCGCGGCGCGTCGCAAATCGCTCGCGCTGTGGCGGCTGCTCGGCGGACAACATCCTTCCATCAAAGTCTATGCGAGTGGCATCAATCCATCGGGATCGCGCGCGCAAGCCGAAGCGGCGCTGCGTCGCGGGCATCGCGCCCTGAAGCTGAAAATCGGTTTCGATCCCGGCGTCGATCACGACAATCTCACGGCGTTGCGCGATCTCGTCGGCCGCGACGGCACGCTGGCTGCCGATGCGAATCAGGCGTGGGATGCCGAGACCGCGATCGCGCGCGCGGACGCCGTCGATCAATTTGGGCTCGCATGGCTGGAGGAGCCGATCCGCGCCGACCGGCCGTGGTCGGAATGGCAACGGTTACGTCGCGCGTTCACGACGCCGCTGGCCGCCGGCGAAAACATCGCCAGCATTGCCGGTTTCGCGCAGGCGCTTGGCGACGATGTGTTGGGTGTCGTGCAGCCGGACCTGGCGAAGTGGGGCGGCTTCAGCGCCACCGCGCCGATCGCGCGCGATAGTCGCGCGGCGGGCAAGACGTTCTGCCCGCATTATCTCGGCGGCGGCATCGGGCTTCTGGCGTCGGCGCATCTGCTTGCCGGTGTCGGCGGCGACGGTCT
>JAQGJY010000244.1 GCA_028290325.1 Tardiphaga sp. | reverse complement strand
CATAGGCCGCGCGCATCCAGTCCACCTCGCTGGCATTGCGGGATGTCGGCACAGTCCAGTCGCGCGCGACGCGCAGCTTCTGCAACGCGCGCTTCACCGCGATGGTGCGCCCGCCGGCTTCGACCTTCCAGATGTCGGACGCGACGCCGCCGGTCAAAGGCGTGAACACGGCGTGCTCGCCGGGCGCGATCAGACCGGCATCGTGCAGGAAGCGCGCGATGCCGCTGGTGTCTAGTCCGTTGGAGTCCACAGTCTTCACGCTGCTTGCGAGATCCGAGTTGAGCGTTATGGAAATAATCCTCGCGTCGCCTTGGCGGCGCGCACCTTTTCGACGCCGATCGCCATGGCGGCGGTGCGATGCGAGATGTTGTCGGCCTTGGCGCGCGCCGACATCGCCTCGAAGGCGCGGTCGAGAATCTTGTATTCGCGACGCATCACCTCTTCCTCTTCCCAGAACAGTTGTTGCAGATCCTGCACCCACTCGAAATAGCTGACGACGACGCCGCCGGAATTGCACAGGATGTCCGGAATCAGAAACACCTCGTCGCGCCGGTTGTCGAGCACCAGATCGGCGTCCGGCGTGGTCGGGCCGTTGGCGCCCTCGGCCAGCACACGGCATTGCAACCTTTCCGCGACGGCGGCATCGATGACGCGCTCCATCGCGCAAGGGGCCAGCACGTCGCAACGCAACGTCAGAATCTCGGCGGGATCGAACGCCAATTGCGTCGAGAAGCCCTTGATGCTGCCATGCTTGGCGGTGTGTTTCATCAGCGCCGGAATGTCGAGGCCATTGGCGTCGAACAACGCGCCGGTATGGTCGCTCACCGCGATCACCTTGAGGCCGTATGAATGCAATTCAAGCGCCGCGTAGGATCCGACATTGCCGAAGCCTTGAACGACAGCCGTGCCGCCGCTGAGCGGCAGGGCAAGCTCCAGCATCACGCGCTTGGCGAGATAGGCGACGCCGCGTCCGGTGGCCTCGCGGCGACCGAGCGTGCCGCCGGAAGCGACCGGCTTGCCGGTGACGATCTCCGTCACGGTGCGGCCCTGGTACATCGAATAGGTGTCCATGAACCAGGCCATCACCTGTTCGTTGGTGCCCATGTCCGGCGCCATCACATCGGTATGCGGACCGACGAACGGGATCATCTCCTGCATGTAGCGGCGCGACAGCGCTTCCAGTTCGCGTTTTGAAATCGCCGCCACATCGACGCTGATGCCGCCTTTCGCGCCGCCATACGGCAGCCCGACCAGCGCGCATTTCCAACTCATCCAGATCGCCAGCGCGGCGACTTCGCCGATATCGACGCTGGGCGCGAAGCGCGTGCCGCCTTTGGTCGGGCCCAATGTCAAATGATGCTGGACGCGGTAACCCTGATAGACCGCGATGGTGCCGTCGTCGCGATGGATCGGACAAGATACGGTGATGGCGCGCTTCGGCAGCAGCAGCCGGTCGCGCTCGTCCATCGGGATCGACAGGTGATTGGCGATGACGCCAAATTGGTTGACGGCCATGTCGAAGACGGGACCGGAATAGACAGTCATGGCATCCCCCTCACGGGCCGTCCGCCGGGGCGGCCAAGTCGCAATGTTATGCAACTTTAGGGTCTCCGGTCGAATTATTTCCACCCGGAGCCGGCGATAAGAAGTGCTAATGTCCAGCGAGAGACCCTCACCGCAATGGACAGATGATGCAAGCCCTCTTCATTGGACAGACCTATATCGACGTTGTTTTCATCACCGACCACATGCCGACCGGCGACGAGAAGCACGTCGCGACGGACTACGCCGTCTCGTTCGGCGGCAACGCGGTAACGGCGGCATTTTGCTGCGCGAAATTGGGCATCGTGCCGGATCTCATCGCCACGGTCGCGAACGACTGGCTCGGCCGCATGTTTCAGGACATGAGCGCGAAATATGCGATCTCGGTGCATCCGCGCAAGGTCAATGCGTCCTCGCTGTCTTTCATCATGCCGAAGGACGGCAAGCGCGCCATCGTGCGCTGTCGTGATGACGAGCACATCCATCCGTTTCCGATTCTCAACCTGAAAGGCTGTCGCGCCCTGCATATCGATGGCCATCAACCTGACGCCGCGATCCATTACGCCAAGTTGTGCCGCGAGGCCGGCATTCTCACCTCGCTCGACGGCGGCGGTCTGCGCGTCAACACGCACGAGGTGTTGCAATTCATCGATGTTGCGATCGTCGCCGAGCGTCTGTGCGAGCAGATGAACCTCACGCCCGAGGCGATGCTGGATTATCTGAAGGCGCGCGGCTGTCGAATCGGCGGCGTCACGCTCGGCGAGCGCGGATTGCTCTGGTACGACGAGACCGGATCGGTCCAGGCGCTGCCGGCCTTGAAGCTGCCGCGCGAACGCGTGATCGACACCAACGGCGCGGGCGACGTGTTTCACGGCGCGTATATGTATTCGTATCTAAGTAATCCGGAAAAGCGCTGGCACGATCATTTCACCTTCGCGCGCGCGGCGTCGACGTTCAAGATTCAGCGCCTCGGTAACGAAGCGGGATTGCCGACGCTGTCGGATATCGCCGCGGTGCGCGCGGAGTTCGAGGAGCGAGTGTGAGCATCGCGGTTCTGAGCCGGCCGACAGCCCCCATGGACGCTGCCGCCGCTCCTGGCGGCTAACCGCCGGCCTTGCCCTCGCCGCGCATGAAATCGAAATCGCAGCCTTCGTCGGCCTGCAAGATCGTCTCATGAAACAAATGCGCGTAGCCGCGTTTGGCCCAGTCGGGCGTTGTGATCGGCGCCAATGCGGCCTGGCGTTTTGCCAGCTCCGCTTCATCGACCAGCAGGTCGATCGATCGCGCGGCGACATCGAGCCGGATCATGTCGCCGTTGCGCACGAGTGCAAGCGGCCCGCCGACGGCGCTCTCGGGCGTGATGTGCAACACGATGGTGCCGAACGCCGTACCGCTCATCCGCGCGTCCGAGATTCGCACCATGTCTTTCACGCCCGCCCGTCCCAGCCGCATCGGGATCGGCAGATAGCCCGCCTCCGGCATGCCCGGCGCGCCTTTCGGCCCGGCGTTGCGCAACACCAGCACGTCGTCGGCCTTCACGTCGAGATTGGGATCGTCGACGCGGTTGGTCATGTCCTCGACGGACTCGAACACCACGGCGCGACCGGTGTGCTGCAACAAAGCGGGCGATGCCGCCGAGTGCTTGATAACGGCGCCGCGCGGCGCCAGATTGCCATGCAGCACCGCCATCGCGCCTTCCGGCTTGATCGGATGATCGCGTGGCCGGATCACGTCCTGCCCCGGCACGTCCTCGGCGGCCGCGACCACGTCGCGCAGCGACTTGCCCTCGATCGTGCGGCTGTCGAGATCGATGAGATCACCGAGTTGCGCCATCAGCTTCGGGACGCCGCCGGCGTGATGGAAATGCTCCATATAATGGGAGCCGGACGGCTTCAGATCGATCAGCACCGGCACCTCGCGGCTGAGCTGATCGAACGCCGCGAGATCGATGCGATGCGGCGTGCGGTTGGCGATCGCGGTGAGATGAATGAGGCCGTTGGTCGAGCCGCCGATGGCCTGCAGCACGACTTGCGCATTGCGAAAGGCGGCCGGCGTCAGCAATTCGCTCGGGCGCGGCCCTTTGGTCTTTGCCATCTCGGCGGCAACCCGGCCGCTGGCTTCCGCCGAACGAAACCGCTCGGCGTGCGGCGCCGGGATCGTCGCGCTCATCGGCAAGGACAGCCCCAGCGCTTCGGTGATGCAGGCCATGGTCGAGGCCGTGCCCATCACCATGCAGGTGCCAACTGACGGCGCGAGACGGCCGTTGACGGCCTCGATTTCAACCTCGTCGATTTCGCCGGCGCGATGCTTGCCCCACAGCCGCCGGCAATCCGTGCACGCGCCGAGCACCTCGCCCTTGTGATGCCCGACGACCATCGGCCCGACCGGAATCACGACGGTCGGCAGATCGGCGGAGATGGCCGCCATGATCTGCGCCGGCAGCGTCTTGTCGCAGCCGCCGATCACGATCACGGAATCCATCGGCTGCGCGCGGATCATCTCCTCAGTGTCCATCGCCATCAGATTGCGAAGATACATCGAGGTCGGATACGAAAAGCTCTCAGCGATGGAGATGGTCGGAAACACCATCGGCATCGCGCCGGCCAGCATCACGCCGCGCTTCACCGCCTCGATGATCTGCGGCACATTGCCGTGGCACGGATTGTAATCGCTGAAGGTGTTGGTGATGCCGACGATCGGCCGGTTCAGCGCGTCGTCGGAATAACCCATCGCCTTGATGAAGGCCTTGCGAAGGAATAGCGAGAAGCCGGCGTCACCATAGCTGGTCAGTCCCTTGCGAAGCCCGTCGGCCATGGCGTCCGTCCCGTCAGTGATGTCGTTGCGACCCCTTATGAAGCGAGCATGGGGGATGTCAAATGCGGCGCGAAATTCGGCAATTGGGGCCGGCGTCATGCCGCAAGCGTCCGGCGGCGCCGAGCGCAACGCGCATGCCTGGGCGGGCGCTGCCGCAGAATGATGAGACCCAGTGCTCGGCATAGCGCTCGTGGTTTGACCGATCTCATTATGTCGCTTATAAGCTACATATGCCGACGGTGAGGCGTACAGCGATATTCGGGCAGTGGCTCGGTCAACTGGGCGACGGACGCGCCAAGGCAAAGATTGCGCTGCGAATTGATCGCCTCGCTCTCGGCAATCCGGGAGATGTCAAACCGATCGGTGGCGGATTGAGCGAGATGCGGATCGACTACGGCCCCGGTTACCGCATCTATTTCGGACGACGCGGCGAGCAACTCATCATTCTGCTGTGCGGCGGCAGCAAGAAATCGCAGCGCGCGGATATCGCGACGGCAAAGCAGCTTTTCTCAGACTGGATCAAGACCAATGACCAAGACGGCAGCCTATGACTCAGCCGAGTTTCTTGACACCGCTGAGGCACTTCAATTCTACCTTGAAGAGGCGATGGAAAGCGGCGACAGCAGCCTGATCGCCCACGCGATCGGAGTCGCCGCCCGGGCGAAAGGGATGTCCGACGTCGCCCGTCGTTCTCGCCGTTCGCGGGAAAGCCTCTATCGGTCGTTGTCCGCCAGCGGAAAGCCGGAGTTCGGCACCATCATCGATGTGCTCAAGGCGTTAGGTCTGCGGTTGTCCGTCAAAGCGGAGCCAGTCAAACCGCCAAGGAGCACGCGCAAGAAAGGAAAGGCGGCTTAGGTTCGAAACGCCGGAGCAGTCTCGTGCTCCGGCGTTTCGCCATTCAATCAGACAAGTTTAGGCCGCGTCGTAGCCGGCGATCGCCTTGACCTCGAGATATTCCTCAAGGCCGAACTTGCCCCACTCGCGGCCGTTGCCGGACTGCTTGTAG
>JAQGJY010000238.1 GCA_028290325.1 Tardiphaga sp. | reverse complement strand
CCCGACATGACAGACACCGCACCCCCCGCCGCGACACGCTCGCTCAACAACACCGAGCTCTGGAGCGGCGCCTTCTGGCTGGCGCTCGCGATCTTCGTGGTGTGGTCCGGCTTCAAGCTCGAAATCGGCAGCATCAGCGATCCCGGCTCCGGCTTCGTGCTGTTCTATGTCGGCATCCTGATGTGCCTGTTCGCGATCACCATCATGGTCACGGCGATCACCGAGGGCGGCGCGTCGTTCGGCTCGCTATTGGCCGGCGTCAGCTGGGGCAAGCCACTGCTCATCATCGTTTACCTGTCGATCTTCGCCGTGGCGCTTGAGCCGCTGGGCTTTCTGCTTTCCGCGATCCCACTGATGCTGGCGTTGCTGCGCTCGATCGATCCGGTGCGCTGGCCGTTGGCGATCCCGATCGGCGTGCTGGCCCCGCTGGTGTTCTGGTGGGTGCTGAAGAAGGGCCTTCTGATCCAATTGCCGTCCGGCATGTTCGACGTCGGCTGAGGACCGCATCATGGATACACTCGTCAACGTCATGCAGGGTCTCGGCGTCGCGCTGCAACCAATCAACCTGCTGTATTGCTTCATCGGCGTCTTCATCGGCACGCTGGTCGGCGTGCTGCCCGGCATCGGCCCGATCTCCGCGATGTCGCTGCTGCTGCCGGTCACGCTGTCGGGCACGCCGGAGTCGGGCATCATCATGATGGCCGGCATCTATTACGGCTCGATGTATGGCGGCTCGACCACATCGATCCTGGTCAACATTCCCGGCGAGGCGGCCTCCGTGGTCACCTGTATCGACGGCCACCAGATGGCTAAAAAGGGCCGCGCCGGGCCCGCTTTGGGCATTTCCGCGCTCGGCTCCTTCATCGCCGGCACCTTCTCGCTGGTCGCGCTGATGCTGGTCGCGCCATCGCTGGCCAACGTCGCCATCGCCTTCGGCCCCGCCGAATATGCCAGCCTGATGGTGCTCGGCCTCGTGGTGTTGACATTCCTCACGCAGGGCTCGATGGCCAAGGCGCTGCTGATGGCCTGCGTCGGCATCGTGCTCGGCCTGATCGGGCTCGACAGCATCACCGCGATGCCGCGTCTGACATTCGGCCGGCTCGAACTGATCGACGGCATCGGTCTCGTGCCGGTCGTGATGGGCCTGTTCGGCGTCGCGGAAGTTCTGTTCAACACCGAGCAGGCGATCAAGCGCGACATCATCAACGCCAAGATCACGCAATTGCTGCCGAACAAGGCGGACTGGAAAGCCAGCGCCGGGCCGATCGGACGCGGCACCGTGCTGGGCTTTTTGCTCGGCATTCTGCCGGGCGGCGGCGCGGTGGTCGCCTCCTTCGCCTCCTATGCGCTGGAAAAACGCATCAGCAAAACCCCGGAGCGCTTCGGCCATGGCGCGATCGAGGGCGTCGCCGGTCCGGAAGCCGCCAACAATGCCGCCGCCGGCGGCGCGTTCATTCCACTGATGACCCTGGGTATTCCACCCAACGTCGTGATGGCGCTGCTGTTGGGCGCGTTCGTGATCCACGGCGTGCAGCCGGGGCCGCTGATGATCACGCAGAATCCCGGCCTGTTCTGGGGCATCATCGCCAGCATGTATATTGGCAACGTGATGTTGCTGGTGCTGAACCTGCCGCTGATCGGCATGTGGGTGCAACTCCTGAAGCTGCCCTACAACGTTCTGTTTCCGCTGATCATCCTGTTCACGATCATCGGCGTCTATTGCTCCAGCAACAACGTCTTCGACATCTACGTGATGGTCGGCTTCGGCATCGCCGGTTACTTCATGCGCAAGTTCGGCTACGAGCCGGCGCCTCTGGTGCTGGCCTTCGTTCTCGGGCCGCTGCTGGAAAACAACCTGCGCAAGGCATTGATCCTGTCGCAAGGCGACGTGACGACCTTCGTGCAGCGGCCGATCTCGGCTGTCTGTCTGGCGCTCGCGCTGCTGTTGCTGCTTGGGCCGCTGCTGCCGTCGTTCCGTAAAAAGCGCGAGATGGTCGCGCTGGATGAAGGGGCGTAGGCGCTGCGAGCGACATGGCGGCGCACGGGAAAGGGTGGCGCGCCACCTGTCTCGACGCGCAGCCATCCAGCTCTTGCTCTCATGAAGCAGAGAAGGACTGGAGGGCTCGGTCCCGGCGCCTCTCGAGGACGAGACGCGCGGCTGCCCGCAATGACTGTTACTTCAACCGCGGATCCGGATGCACCGGATCGACCCACAGCACCGTCTCCGGCTTCTCCACCGCCGCGATGTCGAGATTGATCGCGACCGCCTCGCCGTCGCTGCGCACCAGCACGCATTCCAGCAATTCGTCGGGACTCGCGTTGATCTCCTGATGCGGCACGTAAGGCGGGATGAAGATGAAATCACCCGGACCGGCTTCGGCGGTAAATTGCAAGGCCTCACCCCAGCGCATCCGCGCCCTGCCGCGCACGACGAAGATAATGCTCTCGAGATGGCCGTGATGATGCGCGCCGGTTTTGGCATCCGGTTTGATCGTCACCGTACCGGCCCATAATTTCTGCGCGCCGACGCGCGCGAAATTGATCGCGGCCTTGCGGTCCATGCCGGCCGTGGACGGCACGTTCGGATCGAGATTGTCGCCGGGAATCACCCGCACGCCGTCATGCTTCCAGCGCTCGGCGTCAGCCGCGTGATCGTGTGAATGATCGTGGTCGTGCGAATGCTCGTGCGTGTGATCGCTCATGTCGTTGCCTTGTCATTAACCGTGGCGTCTGCGCCGCCCCGCCGCATCACGTGGTTGCGATAGCCGGAACCAAATTCCGCGCTGGCGATTGATATCGTGATGATCAACCAGCGCAAAGGAGCATGTCATGGGTAGCACGGCAGACAAGATCAAGGGCACTGCGAACGAGTACGCCGGTAAGGCCAAGCAGGGCGTCGGCGAGGCCGTGGGTTCCGAGAAGCTCGAAGGCGAAGGTGCGATCCAGGAAGGCAAGGGCCATGCCCAGCAGGCCGTCGGCGACGCCAAAGCCGCCGCCGAGAAGGCCGCTGGCAAGGCCAAGGACGCGCTGAAGTAAGATTCGTCAGTCCGAACTGACACAGAGAGCCGGCCCAGAAGGGTCGGCTTTTTGCGTTCTGCGCCCCGTCATCCGGAATGAGGTCGCCTCAATAATGCGGCGGCGGTTCGTTGGTCGGACTCGTCGCGACGCGCGATTCGGCTTCCTGCAAGCGCTCGCGCAGATTGGCGAGTTGCCGCGTCAGCGTATCGATCTGGGTCCATTGCGCCGTGATCGTCGCGTTCAGGGCCTCGATCGTTTCATCCTGATAGGTCAGCCGCATTTCCAGCGTGTCGAGGCGGGCTTCAACATCATTCATCGGGCGCGCCTTCCAGAAACAATTCGCGTCGCCGCGTCTCGCGCAAGCCGTGCGTCAGCGCGATGCGATCGTCGAACACGAAGCAGTCGCCGCGCCATCGGCTGTCCTGTTCGGGCACGCGTTCGAGATAGCTCAGGATGCCACCTTTGAGGTGATAGACCTCGCGGAAGCCGCGCGCGAGCAGATGCGAACTCGCCTTCTCGCAGCGGATGCCGCCGGTGCAGAACATCGCGATCCTGGTCGACTTCGCCGGATCGAGCCCCGCCGCGAAATCCTTAAACGCGCTGAAACTCGCGAGCTTCGGATCGACCGCGCCCTCGAACGTGCCGAGCGCGACCTCGAAGGCATTGCGGGTGTCGATCACAAGCACGTCGGGATCGGCGATCAGCGCGTTCCAGTCAGCGGCATCGACATAGGTGCCGACCGCGCGCAGCGGATCGACCTGCGGATCGCCCAGCGTCACGATCTCGCGCTTGAGCCGCACCTTCATGCGCGCGAACGGCATCTCGCTCGCGGTCGAGTATTTCAGCTCGAGATGGTGCAGTCGCGCGCCGAACAAAGCGCCGTCGCGCAGTTCGGCGATCAGCGCGTCGATCGCCGCATCGTCGCCGGCGACCGTGCCGTTGATGCCCTCCTCCGCCAACAGGATGGTGCCGTGAATGCCACGATCGGTACAGAATGCGCGCAACGGCGCGCGCAGATCGGCATAATCCGGCAGCGCGGCGAACTGATAAAAGGCGGCGACTTTAAACGGCATCGCGGCGGTTTAGCAGGCTGGAGTGGAGGCGAAAAGGCCGAAACGTCAGCCTCGGAGCTGGCCGGAAGAGCCTTCAAACGAAGCCTTTAAGCAATCCAGCTGTTTGACGACACAGCAGCTGGATGGCTTCGTCGCGATGCTCCGCGAAGACGAAGGCGGATCATTCCGCGCAATGACGGTCGTTGGATTTGCCCACCGCACCCCCGCTATGGCATGAATTTCGCTACCCTGTTTCGCTCGCCCGTTTCGCCAGCCAATCGCGCGCCACCACCCCGCAATGAAAGTGCCCGTCATGAGGAATTTCCATTTCGCCGGACGCTCCAGCGTCCATTCGCTGAACGGCATGGTGGCGACGTCGCATCCGCTCGCCTCTTTGGTGGCGCTGGACGTGCTGCGCGCGGGCGGCACGGCGGCCGACGCGGCGGTCGCGGCCTGCGCCTTGCTCGGCGTGATCGAGCCGCAATCGACCGGCATCGGCGGCGATTGCTTCGCGCTGTATCAGGCCAAGGGTGAAGGCAAGATTCACGCGTATAACGGCTCCGGCCGCGCGCCCAGGGCCGCGCAGGTGCAGTGGTATCTCGACCAGGGCATCACCGCGATCCCGCTGACGTCGCCGCATTCGGTGACGATCCCCGGCTCCATCGACGCGTGGCAAACAATTCTGGACGATCACGGCAAATTCGGTTTCGACCGACTGCTGCAACCGGCGATCGCGGCGGCCGAAGACGGCTACGTCGTCGCCCCGCGGATCGCATTCGACTGGAAGAACGGCTTCGAGAAGCTGAAAAAGGGCGTCAACACCCCGCGCTATCTGCTGCCCGGCGGCAAGGCCGCCGTCGCCGGCGACGTGATTCATCAGCCCGAGCTCGGCAAGACGCTGCGCGCCATCGCCGAGCGCGGCCGCGATGCGTTCTATACCGGCGCGATCGCCCAAGACATGGTCGACACGTTGCGCCGCATCGGCGGGCTGCACACGCTGGAGGATTTCGCCGCGCACACGACGGAGCGCACGACACCGATCAGCACCACCTACAAAGGCTACGAGGCGTGGCAATGCCCGCCGAATAATCCCGGCGTGACCATGCTGGTGATGCTCAACATCCTGAAACATTTCGATCTCACGAAATATCCGGCGATGAGCGTCGAGCGCTTTCATCTCGAGGCCGAGGCCGCCCGCGTCGCCTACATGATGCGTGAGCAGATCGTCGGCGATCCGCAATTCGTCGAGGTCGATACCGCGCGCGTGCTGTCGGAAGACTATGCCAAAGGCTTCGCCGACAAGATCCGCATGGACCGCCTGCTCGATCTGCCGAAAGTGTCGCCGCCGATGAATCCCTCGACGGTCTATATCACCGTCGTCGATCGCGACCGCAACGTCTGCTCCTTCATCAATTCGGTGGCGCATTCGTTCGGCTCGGCGATCGTGTCGGACACCACGGGCGTGCTGCTGCAAAATCGCGGCGCGGGGTTTCGCATCGAGCCCGGCCATCCGAACTGCATCGCGCCAGGCAAGCGCCCGCTGCACACGATCATCCCGAGCCTGCTGACCAAGGACGGTCGCGGCGTGATGCCGTTCGGCGTCATGGGCGGGCAGTATCAGCCGGTCGGTCAGGTTCGCGTGCTGACCAACATGCTGGATTACGGTCTGGATATTCAGGAGGCGATCGATCAGCCGCGCGGCCTGCATTACGAGGGCGTCTATCAGCTCGAAGACAGCGTGCCGGCGGAGATCGCCGACGGCCTGCGCAAGATCGGCCATACGATCGGGACGACGGTGGCGCCGTGGGGCGGCGGCCAGGCGATCTGGATCGACTGGCAAAAAGGCACGCTGTCGGGCGGCTCCGAGCCGCGCAAGGATGGCTGCGCGCTGGGGTATTGAGGCGCGTGGCGGGTTTGGCGCACCTCCTCACCCGCACCGCTGTCAGCGCCGGGCAAGGGCGCGCTTGCGGCCGCCAGACCCGGCAACCCATCATTTCGTGACATCAGCCGATGGATGGCCGGGTCATCGCGCCAACAGCGCGCTCGCCATGACA
>JAQGJY010000219.1 GCA_028290325.1 Tardiphaga sp. | reverse complement strand
GATGCGCCAGCGAAAAGCGTGTACTTGAGAAGGGGCACGAGCGTGGTTCCGATGTAATGCAGCGTTTCAAGTGTGAGACGGCGCGTTAGTTGCCTGCGTTCAAAAAAATTGTGCTGAAACCAATTCGCCGCCGCGCCTGTCGGATCGCGGTGTTGTCAAAGCGCGCGCATCCACTCGGCGACGGTTCGTTCCGACATGGTGAAAAAATCTTTAATCCGCCGCATTGAACCCACGAAAGCGACGCCTCGCCCCGATTAACCCAGCGCATCGATTGCCTAGCGCGAAACGGGGTTTCCTGAATGCGGCTTGTTCTGATGTCTTCAACCGTCGTGCTTGCGATGTTCCTCGAAATGAACTCGGTTCCGTTTTTGAAAACATCCGGGTTCGACTCGGAGGCGACGGCGAGCCAGATCACTGGCGACAAGGTTGCTCAACCGGGTTCCGACGACGACACTCTGCGAGATGATCGCGGCATCGCCGCGCAGGTGGCGAGCCTCCGCAAATCCGACCGGCTGTTCGTGACGGCGACTAAGCCGGCCGCCGATGACCTCGGTGCCACGGCATCGGCCGCCGTCGTCGAGGACGAAGCCGCCATCGCCGCGCCGCCGCCGCAACTCACCACCGGCGAATTCTGCGAAGCGCTGGCCGAGGCCGCCGAGGCCAGCGACATTCCGGTCGCGTTCTTCGCGCGTTTGATCTGGCAGGAAAGCAAATTCAAGCACGACGCGACAAGCCATGTCGGCGCCCAGGGCGTCGCGCAGTTCATGCCGCGCACGGCGGCGGAAATGGGCCTCGACGATCCGTTCGATCCGCGCAAGGCGCTGCCGGCGTCGGCCAAGTTTCTACGCAAGCTGCACGACCAGTTCGGCAATCTCGGGCTCGCCGCCGCGGCGTACAATGCCGGTTCCGGACGCATCCAGAACTGGCTGGCGCGGCGCGGCCCGCTGCCCGACGAGACCCGCAACTACGTTCGCAAGATCACCGGCAATCCGGCCGAGACCTGGACCTCGGAAAAGAAGACCGCCGCCTTGCAGCAGGAATTGCCGCGCGAGGCCCCGTGCGAAGGCGTCGGCGGGCTGTCGCGGAATAAGGAAACCGCCAGCATGGCGGTGGAATTGACGCCGGGTATCAGCGGCATGATTCACAAAGCCGAGGCGGAGGCCGCGCGTGCCGTGGCCGCCGCGAAGGCCAAGGCGCGGCTGTTGCTGGCGAAAGCCGGCAAGCACAAGGCTGTCGCATCGACTGTGGTCGCGGCGAATGCCGGCAAACCGGAAAAGAAGACCGTCATCATCGCGGTGACGAACAAGGCCAGCGCCACCAAGGTCGCGGCGCTCGGTCGCGTCAAGGCGAGGGACGCCCAGGCGGAGCGACGTATCAAGGTGGCGTCGGCGAGGTAGGTGTCTAAGGCATCTCGGTTGAGTTGAACCGGCCGCTAGCGCATCACCGGATCACCATCGGGAACGTCACCGCGATGGCCCACGCGAACACGGCGGCGTTGGCGATCGCGCCCGGCAGCGGATGGCCGGTGGCGCGCAGGCTCAACCGGCTGATGATGCCGAAGGCGATGAACAGCAGCAGGATCGCGGGCCCGATGATGGCGAGGAAAAACAATTTGTCGGGATTGAGCAGGATCGCGAGCGCCAGCGACATCAGGAAGCAGAGTTTCGTCAACGCGTAGCCGCCGTTGCGGTTGGCCGTCGCGGTCAACGTCTCGTCGGCAATGAAATACGGAACGGTGCCGACGGCGATCGCGGCGATCAGCGGCCAGCGTTCCGGAATCGGCAGGAACGAAAACAGATAGGTGTCGATCGGCGCGCCGAAGGCGACGATGTTGAAGGCCGCCACCGCGACCGCCCCGGTGGCGATGTTGCGCCACAGATGATAGGTCATCTCCAACCGCTTCGGCGACGCATGCAACGCCGCGTGCATCGCCAATGCCGCGCGCTGTTTGCGCCGCAGCCACATCAGAACGATCCCGGTCAGCACGCCATAAACAAGAAAATGCAGCGCGAGATAATCGCCGAGCAGGATGGTGAGAAAATCGGTCGGCAGCTTCCACAGGATCAGCGGCGTCAGCCCAGCCGGCAGGGTGGCAGCGAGCAAGAGCGGCCCCCATCCCATGCCGACGCGACGTGAGCGCGGGCGGACGGCGGGCAGCAGATGCGACAGCGGCCATGCCAGCGCGACGATGCCGGCGAACAACAGCATGAGCCATTTGCCGCGCGCGTCGACGAAGCCGCTGCCGATGCGATCGAACGCGCCGTTAAGCCAATCCAGCGTCTCGTGCAGGCTGTCGCGGCTGTAGAGCACGCCGATATGCTCGACACCGGCCGGCTCGACCAGGCGCCGCGCGGTGCCGGTCTCAAAACGCCCGTAGGTCTGGCCCGGTCCGGCTGGTCCCTTGGTCGCAAGCCCAACGATCCGCAGACCTTCATCCCGCAGCATCTTGGGCTCCAGCGCCCCGACGATCACCAGCAGATTGCGCGGGCTGGTCGCCGTCACTGTTTTAGCGAGAACTGATACAGCCACCGTTGCGCTGACATCCGGATTGGCCTGCGCGAATTTCACGACGATATCGGACGCCATCGAATGGCCGAGCACGGCAAGCCGGCCGTCCGATTGCGGCAGCGATTGCGCGACCGCCGCGACGTCGGTGAGTTCGGCGAGCAGCGCGTCGGTGGTGGCGGTGGCCTTGGTGATGTCGCCACGCATCGGCGCGGGATTGCGGCCGTGGCCGAGAAAATCGAATGTCACGGCGACGTAGCCGTTGCGCGCCAGCGTCATGGCGAATGGCTGCATCAATTGCTGCGAGCCGGCGAAACCATGCGCGATGACCACAGTCGGGGCGGGCGGTCCGGTCTGCGGCCGGAAGACCGTGATTGGCGTGGTGCCGACCTTGCTTGTCGTGATGCTGAGACCGTCATCGCCGCGCTGCAATTGCAGCAGCGCCAGCGCGATGGCGCACCACGCCACGATGGTGACGACGGAGAAGGATAGTTTGAAGCGGTCAGAGGCCACGCGACTTTTCTTTCTTCCATCCCTCCAAGCGATGCCGGGGCAGCGCGTGGTGGGGCAGGCATTGCGGCACGTCAGCAGTTGAACTCATCCGCACGAAAGATAGCACTCCCATCGGTGACGTCCGGCATCGATCGTCGCCGCCCTGCCGAAAGGCTAGCATCGCTGCGGTGAGGATTGGAAGCCGAATGGCGGTGCCGGATTTCGTCTGGTGAGGAGAGCCGCCTTCTTGCTTCGAGAAGCGCGCGAGAAGCCGGATCGCCGGCCACGAACGGCAATCGATCGGCTGGTAACGACGACCGACCCGTCAATCAGGCATTTTCATTCGTGCGGACGCCAGCCATAGTCGCGCGAAGGAGTCGTGCCTGTTGCGCGTCGTCGGGAATGGAGTGGGCGTGGTGGGAGTGTTGATGCGTATCGGCACACGCAAGAGCACGATGGCGCTGGCGCAGACCGAGGACATCGCGCGGCAATTGTCGGTGGCGGCTTCGGAACTCGATGTCGAGATCGTCAAGTT
>JAQGJY010000213.1 GCA_028290325.1 Tardiphaga sp. | reverse complement strand
ATCATGCCGCCGATCATCGGCACGGCGATGCGTTGCATGATCTCGGAGCCGGTGCCTGTGCTCCACATGATCGGCAGCAAGCCCGCCATGATGGCCACGACCGTCATCATCTTCGGACGGACACGCTCGACCGCGCCTTCCATGATGGCGTCGTAGAGGTCTTCCCGCGTCAGCAAGCGTCCTTCCGCGGTCCGTCGGGCTTGAATCGTAGCCAGCGCCTGGTTCAAATACATCAGCATCACGACGCCGGTCTCGGCGGCAACGCCGGCAAGCGCGATAAAGCCCACTACCACGGCGACCGACAGATTGAAGCCGAGCCACCACATCAGCCACAGACCGCCGACCAGCGCGAACGGCAGCGACAGCATGACGATCATGGTCTCAGCGATCGAGCGGAAGTTGAGATAGAGCAGCAGAAAGATGATCAGCAGCGTCACCGGCACCACGATCTGCAAGCGTGCGGTTGCGCGTTCGAGATATTCGTACTGGCCGCTCCACATCACGTAGTAGCCCGGCGGAAACTGGATGCTGGCCTGCACGGCGCGCTGCGCGTCGGCGACATAGCCGCCGAGATCGCGGTCGCGGATATCCACATAGATGTATGTCGCCAACTGCCCGTTCTCGGTGCGGATCGATGTCGGCCCCCGCCCCGGCGCCACTTTCGCGACTTCGCCGAGCGGCACCGCGCCACCGGTCGGCATCGGCACCAGCACGTCGTTGGCGATGGCCTGCGGATTGTCGCGCATATCGCGGGGATAGCGCATGTTGACGGTGAAGCGCTGCCGGCCCTCCACCGTCGTGGTGACGGTCTGGCCACCGAGCGCCGTTCCGATCACATCCTGAACGTCCTGGATCATGATGCCGTAGCGCGCCAGCGCCTCGCGGTCCGGCGTCACGTCGAGATAATAACCGCCGATGCCGCGCTCGGCATAGGCCGATGACGTGCCGGGCACGGCTTTGAGAACTGGTTCGATCTGCTTGGCGAGCCTATCGATGTCGACCAGATCGGTTCCGATGACCTTGACGCCGACCGGCGTGCGGATGCCGGTCGACAGCATGTCGATGCGGGCCTTGATCGGCATGGTCCATGCGTTGGACACGCCGGGAAATTGCAGCGCCTTGTCCATTTCGGCGATCAGGCTGTCGACGGTGACGCCTGCGCGCCAGTCCTCCTTGGGCTTCAGGTTGACGATGGTTTCGAACATTTCCGAAGGTGCCGGATCGGTCGCGGTCGCGGCCCGGCCGGCTTTGCCATAGACCGATGCCACTTCCGGAAACGAGCGGATGATCTTGTTCTGCGTCTGCAACAGTTCACCGGCCTTGGTGACCGAGATGCCCGGCAGCGTCGTGGGCATGTACATCAGCGTGCCTTCGTTCAGGCTCGGCATGAACTCGGTGCCGAGTTGGCTCGCCGGCCAGGCGCTCGCCGCCAGCACCGCGAGCGCGATGACGACCACCATCGTCTTCGCGCGCATCACCACCTTGATGACGGGGCGGTAAATCCAGATCAAAAATCGATTGATCGGATTCTTGTGCTCCGGAACGATGCGGCCGCGGACGAAGATCACCATCAGCGCCGGCACAAGCGTGACCGACAGGATGGCCGCCGCAGCCATTGAGAACGTCTTGGTGAAGGCAAGCGGGCTGAACAGCCGCCCCTCCTGCGATTCCAGCGTGAAGATCGGCATGAACGAGACGGTGATGATGAGCAGGCTGAAAAACAACGCCGGACCGACTTCGGACGCCGCCTCGATCAGGGTCTCGACCCGTGACTTGTCAGGATGAGCCCGCTCCAGATGTTTATGTGCGTTCTCGATCATCACAATGGCGGCGTCGACCATGGCACCGATGGCGATCGCGATGCCGCCGAGGCTCATGATGTTGGAGCCGAGGCCGAGCAGCTTCATGGCGCCGAACGCCATCAGTACACCGACGGGCAGCATCAAGATCGCAACCAGCGCGCTGCGGATGTGGAGCAGGAACACGACGCAGACCAGCGCGACGACGACGCTCTCCTCCAGCAAGGTGTGTTTGAGCGTCGTGATAGCGGCATAGATGAGATTCGAGCGATCATAGACCGGCACGATCTCGACCGAAGGCGGGAGACTGCTGGCGATTTCCTTGAAGCGTTTCTTGACGTTCTCGATCACGTCGAGCGCGTTCATGCCGAAACGCTGCAGCACGATGCCGCTGGCGACCTCGCCCTCGCCGTTCAGCTCGGTGATGCCACGCCGCTCGTCGGGACCGAGTTCGATCCGCGCCACGTCGCGCAGCAGCACCGGCGTCCCGTTGTTCGTCTTCAGAACGACGTTGCCGAGATCGTTGATCGATTTCAGATAGCCCTTGCCGCGAATGACATATTCGAATTCGGACAGTTCGACGGTGCGACCGCCGACGTCCGCATTGCTCGCTCGAATGGCGTCGCGCATCTTCTGCATGGTGATGCCGAGATCGCGCATGCGCTGCGGGTCGAGAATGACGTTGTACTGCTTGACGAAGCCGCCGACGCTGGCGATCTCGGCGACGCCTTCCGCCTTGGCCAGCGCGAACTTCAAATTCCAATCCTGAATCGTGCGCGTGTCGGACAGGTTCAATTCCTTTGACATTACCGCGTACTGGTAGACCCAGCCGACGCCGGTCGCGTCGGGACCCACGGTCGGGGTGACGCCGACCGGCAGGCGGGATGCGGTGCCGTTGAGGAATTCAAGCACACGCGAGCGTGCCCAGTAGATGTCGGTGCCGTCCTCGAAGATCACGTAGACGAACGACACCCCGAAGAACGAGAAGCCGCGCACCACTTTCGATTTCGGCACCGTCAGCATCGCCGTGGTCAGCGGATAGGTGATCTGGTCCTCGATCACCTGCGGCGCCTGTCCCGCATATTCGGTGTAGACGATGACCTGGGTGTCGGAGAGATCGGGTATCGCGTCGAGCGGCAGATGCACGAGGGCATAGACGCCGGCCGCAGCCGCGAAGCCGGTGCCGAACAAAACCAGCAAGAGGTTGCGCGCCGACCAGGCGATGAGGCGGGCGATCATTTGCCCTCTCCCATGGGCATCTGAGAGCCGGGCGGCGACCCCTCGAAGCCCTTGAGCGCGGCCTTCAAGTTGCTCTCCGCGTCAATCAGGAAATTCGCGGAGGTGACGACCGCGTCGCCGTCGGCGACGCCTTCCCTCACCTCAACGTAGCCGCCGCCGCGATGACCGAGCTTTACCTGCCGCGGTTCGTAGCGGCCTTCGCCCTTGTCGATGAGAACGGCCTGCCGGCTTCCGGTATCGAGAATCGAACTTTCCGGCACCGCCAGCACTGGCATGGCGTCGGCCGCGTCAATTTCCGCATCGACAAACATTTCGGGCAATAATGCGTAGTCCCGATTGCCGAGATCGATGCGAAGGCGCGCGGTACGCGTGTCGCGATTCACCTGCGGGTAAATCACCGCGATCTTCCCCGAAAAAATCCGACCGGGGAAGCTGCGGGCCCGGATCGCGACAGGCTGTCCCACTGCGACCGTTCCGAGATCTCGCTCCGCGACGTCGACGAGCGCCCAAACAGCCGAGATGTCGGCGATCCGGAACAGCACGTCGCCTGGGTTGGCCCGCATGCCCTCGACGGCGTTGCGTTCGAGCACGATGCCGTCGCGCGGCGCCGACCATTCCACGGTCACCGGCGCCACCCGCGTCTTCTCCATCCCGGCGATCACCGGTTCGGGAACGTCGAGATTGGTCAGCCGCTGCCGCGAGCCCCGGCCGTACCCCTCGTTGCCGCCCACGATCTTCGACGAGATCGTTGCGAGATATTCAGCGGCGGCGGACACGATTGCCGAACTGTAGATCTGCATCAGCGGTTGGCCGGCCTTCACGCGCGATCCGATCGTGACGTCGGCGACCTTCTGCACGAAGCTTTCTGCGCGCATCGCGATTACCGACACCCGGCGGTCGTCGAGCTGGATCGTGCCCGGCGCCTTCACCGCTACGCGCACGACGCGGCGTGCTACCGGCTCAGAGGTCACGCCGGTACGCTGGATCTTGCCGGGTGACAGCTTCACCGATCCGTCGTCGCTGTCCTCGCCTTCGTAGACCGGGATGTAATCCATCCCCATCGAATCCTTCTTTGGCACCGGCGATGTGTCGGGAAGCCCCATCGGATTGCGATAGAATTTGATCTTGCGCTCGCCGCCCGTGCCCGAAGCCGGCATCGGCATCGCCGCCGGAGCATCACCGGCGGCGCCGGCATTCGTCTCGGGGTAGACCGGGCGATAATCGCGACCGTCGACGGTTTTGCGCGGCGTCGTCGAATATTCCGGTTTGCCATCCGGGTCCTGATAGTAGATCGGCGCGCTTGCGCTTTGCGCCGCTGCCGGCGCGACGAGAACAACGCGGGACGCAGGCCACCGCGCGACCACAAGCCCCGCTCCCGCCGCCGCGATGACCGCGGCGGCAGCGCATCCCAATATGGCGCGGTTCATTTCTGCGCCGTGATGACAAGCTTGCTTTCGACGCTGCCGGTCTCGCCCTGCACCTTCGCGCCGAGCGACAACTGCCAGCGGCCGGCCATGCCGAACGTCGCCTTGAACCTGTAGGTGCCGGGCTCGGTGCCGGGCATGGCGACGACCTTGGTCGCCATCTCCTGCATGCCGTCCGGCGCCATGTCGAGGCGGCTCGCGAAGATCACCGCGTCAGGCACCGGCTTGCCGGTTTTCATGTTCAGCAGCCGGACGGTGATGACCTTGTCCGGACCAGCCTGCACCGACGGCTCGATGAGTTCGAATTTGAAATCCTTGATGTCGGCGAAAGCGGTCGTGGCGACACCGCCGAGGGCGGCAGCGAACAACGACGCACGCATCGCGCCCGCGAGTTTAGACGTTTTCATGTGATGAATCCTCGATTGATCTCGATCCGCCCGAAGGCGGCACGTGTCGTCCGCGCGCGCAACGCGCACGGCAACAGACGGCGCGTGATGCGCCCGTCAGATCAGATGCCGAGGGGGATGGTCGGGAGGTGGACGGACGACGCCATCGGCCGCGACATCGTCGAAAATCGAATGAACCACCCGGATCGCATGCCGCACCGGCACCGACGCCGCAAGCGCGGGACCGGTCTGGGCCGCCTTGAACACGCATATGGCGAGCAGCGGGCAGTCCGGGCAACCCTTGTTCTTCTGCTCCGACGGACAGCACGGCATGTCATCTGACATTGCCGCCATGTCCGTCATCGCCCCAGTCATGTCGCTGGCGACGGCCGGCGTGACCAGAGGGGACAATGCCAACCCCACGGTCAGACAAACCGCAAGGATTGAACCTATGAGCCGGCGAAGTTGCATCCCAGATCATCCCACGGCTTGAACGTTTTTGAAAGCCGTTGATGCAGGTCAACCCGCCGCGGCGTGGATCACGTTATCGAGTCAGGCCGCCACGTGCCGATTTATGAGTGCAGTGACCGGCGATGTGTCCGGCAACGATTCCGGCGTTTGTGCTTTCGAACTTGTCAAATGCCGGAGCTGTGCGAACGAGCGCGCCCCTCTAGAAGTCTATAATGACCGGGGCGACGCGGAACCGCAGTATTGAGCGTCGACTCAACGGTCGACGCGTCCGATCACGGCCATCAGCTCGGCGATCTTTTCGCGCTGGTCCGTCTTATTGCCACTTGTGATCGCGTGTTCCACGCAATGCGAAACGTGATCCTTCAACACCTCTTCCTCCACGCGCCGCAGCGCGGCGCGGACTGCCGATATCTGTGTGACGATGTCGATACAGTAGCGATCGTCCTCCACCATCTTGGAGAGACCACGGACCTGGCCCTCGATCCGACTAAGTCTTTTTTGGCATGACGCCTTGATGTCTTTGTTCATGAGGATCATATACCCGTACAGGGTATAAGTTACAAGCCTCGAAGGGATGATCGGATGACGGATCTGCAAAAAACAAGCGCCGAGGGCGGCTGCGGGTGTTCACCGAAGGCATCGCCCCCTCCCAGCTCCAAAACGGCGGCGGGATGTTGCGGCGGAACATCCGGACAGAGACCGCGCGTTCATGACCGCCCGCACGACCACGTCGATGGTGAGACCGTCGATCCGGTCTGCGGCATGACCGTCGATCCGGCGACAAGCAAGTACCAGTTCGATCAGGGCGGCGAGACCTACCATTTTTGCTCGGCGGGATGTCAGGGCAAGTTCGCATCCGCCCCGGAGCAGTATCTCCAAACAGCCATGAAACTTCAGCAGCCGGTTATTTCGGAAGGCACGAACTACACCTGCCCGATGCACCCGCAAATTCGTCAGGCC
>JAQGJY010000180.1 GCA_028290325.1 Tardiphaga sp. | reverse complement strand
CGCCGTTCGCGCACCGGCCGCGATCGCATCGCAGATCGTGTTGCGGCCGACGCCGAAGCACGCGCACACCGTTGGTCCGGCGCTGGCCAATCCATCGGCGGAGCGGCCGGACAGCAGCATGCGACGTTGATCGTCCGACAGCGCATCGGCGGCGAACATCGTCACGACATCCTGCCAGCCGATCGCGGCTGCGGCCGGACCGACGAACACGCAGGTCTCGATGCTGTCGCCGGCAAAGCTGGCCGCGCGATAGATACCGGCGGCCGGATCGTGATAATCCGAGACATCGACGCCTTGGCGCGCGGCCATCCAATCCCGCCACGCCGCGACGTTGGCATTGTCCGCGAGGAGATAACCGTGGCCGCCGGTCAGCGCGACATGCGCCCACCATGTCTTGTCCGGCAGCGCGAGCGGCGCGCGCGACAGCACGAAGCCGCGCTGCGCGAATGGATGCGGCGCAATCGTCGCCGGCGTCGCCTTGTTTTCCGGCTGCCCCGAAAATGCATCGGTGAACGGCGCGACCAGAGCACCGACGCGGGCATGCGACGCGGTCTCGTCGCTCCAGTGGATCGGCGCGAACAGCATGCCGCGCTGCTGGCGCTCGCTGACCACGACTTTCAAAATGCAGTGGCCGTAATCGGTCGCGACGCGCGCGAAACCGCCATCGACGAGTCGGGCGCCGGCGGCATCGTGGGGATGCACCTCGACGAACGGCTCCGGCAGATGCTGGCCGAGACGCGGGCTTTCACCCGTCCGCGTCATGGTGTGCCACTGATCGCGAATGCGGCCGGTGTTCAGGCGCAGCGGCCACGCGGCGCTGGTCTCGCCTTTCAACGACGGCATTTCCGGCGCGATGAAGCGCGCCTTCTTGTCGCTGGTGTAGAAGCCGCCTTCGGCGAAAAATCTGGCCTGCGATCCGCGGGCGCCGGCGCGCATCGGCCACAGCACGGGCGACATCGCGTCGAAGGCGCTATCGGCCATCTGCGCGAGACCGCCAATATCGAAATCGCGCGCGCCATCGTTCTCGAAGCCCGACAGCGCGGCATGTTCGCGAAATATATCGGCCGCCGAGCCGAACGCGAAGCTCGCGCCGAATCCGAGGCGTTTGGCGATCTCGCTGACGATCCACCAGTCCGGCTTGGCCTCGCCGGGCGGCGCGAGGAAGGCGCGCTGGCGGGAGATCCGCCGCTCGGAATTGGTCACGGTGCCGGATTTTTCGCCCCACGCTTGCGCGGGCAGCAGCACATCGGCGCCGCCATTGATCGTGTCGTTCGACAGCACGTTCTCGGAGATGACCAGCAGATCGAGTTTTTTCATCGCGGCGCGCGCGGCATCGGCGTCCGGCAGCGACACGGCCGGATTGGTGCCCATCACCCACAGCGCCTTGATTTCGTTGCGACCGATCGCCTCGAACATCTGAACCGCCTTGAGCCCTTCATGCGTCGCGATGCGTGGAGCCTTCCAGAACCGCCGCACGCGGTCGATGTCCGGCGGCGTGAAATTCATATGCGCGGCGAGCTGATTGGCGAGGCCGCCGACCTCGCGGCCGCCCATCGCGTTCGGCTGACCGGTTAACGAGAACGGCGATGCACCGATCTTGCCGATGCGCCCGGTGGCGAGATGGCAATTGACGATCGCATTGACCTTGTCGGTGCCCTGCGCCGACTGGTTGACGCCCTGCGAATAGAGCGTGACGACACGCGGCGTCGCCTTGAACATCTGGAAGAAGGTCGCGACGTCGGCTTCCGCCAGGCCTGTCGCCAGCGCCGTCGTCGTGACGCTGCCGGCGATCTGGCGCGCGCGCGCCAGCGCCGCCTCGAAGCCCTCGGTATGATCGTTGATGTAGCCGCGATCGAGCGCTCCGTTGTCCGCGAGGTACGTCAGCAAGCCCGAAAACAACGCCGTGTCGGTGCCGGGCTTGACGCCGAGAAACAGATCGCCCTCGCCGACCGTATCGGTGCGGCGCGGATCGATCACGACCAAGCGCGCGCCGCGCGTCTGTTTGTTCGCCAGCATGCGCTGATACAAAATCGGGTGGCACCACGCCGCGTTGGAGCCGACCAGCACCAGCAGGTCGGCCTGATCGAGATCCTCGTAATTGCCGGGCACGGTATCCGCGCCGAACGCGCGGCGATGGCCGGCGACCGAGGACGCCATGCACAAACGCGAATTGGTATCGACGTTGCCGCTGCCGATGAAGCCTTTCATCAGTTTGTTGGCGACATAATAATCTTCCGTGAGCAACTGGCCGGAGAGATAGAACGCCACGGCGTTCGGGCCGTCGCGCTTGACGATGTGCTCGAGACGATGCGCGACATGATCGAGCGCATCGGCCCAGGCGACGCGCTCCATGTTGCCGTCGCGGCAGCGGATCATCGGATGCAGCAGACGGCGCTCGAGCGACAGCGTCTCGCCCAGCGCCGATCCCTTCGAGCATAGCCGCCCGAAATTCGCCGGGTGCTCGGTGTCGCCCGCGATCGCCGCCCCGCCACGGCCATCGGCGGTCGCGAGCACGCCACAACCGACCCCGCAATAGGGACAGGTTGTTCTCGTGGTCCGCAGCGCCGGCTCGACGATGCTCATTTCACGCTGCCTGCTGCCGCTGGTCCGTCGCCGGAAGGTTTCGCAACGCCAGCGCCTTGCCGAACATGATATCGCCGCGCATCGGCGCGATCGCCGCATTGCCGCGAATGAGCTCGAGATACCACAGCGCGTCGCGGGTATCGCCCACCAGCACCGCGCCGGTCAGCTTGCCGTCGGCGATCACGAGCTTTTTGTAGATGCCGCGCTTGGCGTCGTTGAGCAGGATCGTCTCCTGCCCGTCCGCCGCCATGAAATCACCGGCCGAAAACACGCTGACGCCGGAGACCTTGAGATTGGTCGCGACCACGCTGCCGGCATAGGATGCCTTGCGACCGGCGAGATGCGCGGCCAGCACGCGCGCCTGCTCATAAGCGGGCTCGACGAGACCATAGCAGGTGCCACGATGTTCGGCGCATTCGCCGAGCGCGAAGATGTCGGCCTGGCTGGTCTGCAACTGATCGCCGACCATGATGCCGCGCCCGACATCGAGGCCGGCGTTCTTCGCAAGCGATGTGTTGGGACGAATGCCGGCGGCGAAGATGACCGCGTCCGCGTCGATCATGCGGCCGTCGCTGAGTTCGACGCTTTCGATCTTATCGGTGCCATGGATGCTGGCCGTGTTGGCGTTGAGCATCACGAGAATGCCCTTGCGCTCGACGACGTCCTTCAGGAGCGCGGCTGCGGGCGCGTCGAGCTGACGCTCCATCAAGCGGTCCATCAGATGAATCAACGTCACGCTGGCGCCGGCTTTCGAAAGGCCATAGGCGGCCTCGAGGCCGAGCAACCCTCCGCCGACCACGACGACGCGCTTCTTGCCGGCCGCAAGCGCCAGCAGATGATCGACATCGCGGCTGTCGCGAAACGTATGCACGCCCGGCAGGTCCGCGCCCGGCACATTGAGGCGCAGGGCCGTCGACCCCGTCGCGAGCACAAGCTTGGAATATTTGATGCTGCCATGGCCGGCGATATCGATCTCGCGGCGCGCCGGATCGAACGCCGTGGCGACACAGCCGTATTTCAGCGTCACGCCGCGCCCGCGCCACCAGTCGGCGGATTTCAGTTCGATCTCCGCGGAGGTCGCTTCGCCCGCCAGCACCGATGATAGCAACACGCGGTTATAAGCCAGACGCGGCTCGTCGCCGATCACCGCGACGGCGTAACGGCCGAGCGCGGATTTGGCGAGTTCATCGACCAGTCGCGCCGCCGCCATGCCGTTCCCGATGATGACCAGAGGTTCGCTCACGTCGTGTCCTTACTCGGCGGCCTGTGCGCTGCCGTAGGCTTCGGAAATCATGTAACCGGACAGCGTGCCGTAAGCCGCCGCCCAGGCATCGGCGACATCGGGCGTCCAGCCGCCGCCGAGACCCTTTTCAAGCGTCCACAGCAAGGCCGCTCCGACGACGGGGTAATGCTCGGCGGTCACGCCGTAGCCGACGTGCTTCTTGGCGAGCTGGCTCGCCGCCGGCAGCACGGTGTCGAGCGTCGATAGCCCGCCGACGACGTAAGCCAGTGTCGCCATCAGCTTCTTGCGCTGCTCTGTCATGTCGTCCGGAAACATCGCGCGCACCTGCGGCGCGATGTCGAACAGGCGGTCATAGAACAACCCCGCCGCCTGCTCCGAGATCGGCGCGACCTCGGCGAAGCTGGCTTGAACACGGGAGATTTGCGCGGGGGTCATCGACGATCCTCTGTTAGCTCTACGCGGAGAGGCTTGGCTACGCGGCCTCGACGAAGCGATGACGCTCATAAAGGAATTCCAGCACGCGCTGGCGGCACTTGAGATAGGTCGCGTTCGACGCCAGTTCGAGCCGCTTGCGCGGGCGCGGCAGCGGCACATCGAGAATCTCGCCGATTCGCGCGCTCGGGCCGTTCGTCATCATCACGATCCGGTCCGACAACAACACCGCCTCATCGACATCGTGCGTGATCATGATGATCGTGTTGCCGAGCTTCTGGTGCAGCGCCATCACCGAGTCCTGCAAATGCGCGCGGGTCAGCGCGTCGAGCGCACCGAACGGCTCGTCGAGCAGCAGCACCTTGGGCTCCATCGCCAGCGCGCGGGCGATGCCGACGCGCTGCTTCATGCCGCCCGACACTTCCGACGGCCGCCGATCCTTGGCATGGCCCATCTGCACAAGGTCGAGATTGTGCATGGTCCATTGGTGGCGCTCGGCGCGCGACTTGGTTTTGCCGAATACCTTGTCGACGCCGAGCCGGACGTTGTCATAGACGGTCAGCCAGGGCAGCAGGCTATGGTTCTGGAACACCACCGCGCGATCTGGACCGGGCGAATTGACCTCGCGGCCCTCGAGCAGCACGCCGCCGATCGTCGCCGTTGTCAAACCGGCGACGATGTTGAGCATCGTCGATTTGCCGCAGCCGGAATGGCCGATGATCGAGACGTATTCGCCTTTCTCGATCGACAGGTTGATGTCTTTCAACACCTCGGTGGTCTGCGAGCCGCGGGTGAAGGATTTGTCGACGTGGTCGAGTTTCAGATAGGGGGCCATGACGATGATCCTCAGTTGGTCGCGGTGCCGCGGGTGACGACGCTGGCGAGCAGCGCGATCATGCGGTCAAGGATGAAGCCGATGATGCCGACATAGAACAACGCCAGAATGATCTCGCTCATATGCGAGGAATTCCAGGCGTCCCAGATGAAGAAGCCGATGCCGACGCCGCCGATCAGCATTTCAGCGGCGATGATCGCGAGCCACGACAGGCCGATGCCGATCCGCAGGCCGGTGAAGATGTAAGGCGCGGCCGACGGGATCATGATCTTGGTGAAGAACTCGATCGGATTGAGCCGCACCACCGCCGCGACGTTGCGATAATCCTGCGGGATGTTGCGGATGCCGACCGCCGTATTGATGATGATCGGCCAGATCGAGGTGATGAAGATCACGAAAATCGCCGAGGGCTGGCCGTCGCGGAACGCCGCGAGCGCCAGTGGCAGCCAGGCCAGCGGCGGAATGGTTCGCAGCACCTGGAAGATCGGATCAAGGCCGCGCATCGCCCAGATCGACTGGCCGATCAGCGTGCCGAGGCCGACGCCGACGAGTGCCGCGAGCGAATAGCCGAGGGCGACGCGCTGCAGGCTCGCCGACAGATGCCAGAACAGCCCCTTGTCGATGCCGCCATTGTCAAAGAACGGATGCAGGATGAGTTCTTTGGTGTCGGAGATCACCTTCGACGGCGGCGGCAGCGTCGCGCCGGTCTTGCGGCAGAGCAGCTCCCAGATCACCAGAAACAGCGTGATGACGACCAGCGGCGGAATCACCCGCGCGGCGATCTCTCGCATGTTCTTGGCGTATTTGCCCGGCTCCGTCATGCGTTTCGGTGGCGTCAGCGTGACGACGGGTGACGACACCGCGCTCGCCGATGCGGCGCCTTGCGGCATCGCGATCACGGCATCGGATTTGCTGGCTGGCATGGCCATGGCGATCTCCTTGAAGCTAGCGAGAGCGACCGCGCGCCTGCCGCGCGGCCTCTTTGGACGTCGTCAGACCTCGACGCGCTTGATGGCCAGCGACTTCAGATAGGCCGCGGGATTTTCCGGATCGAAGACCTTGCCGTCGAAGAAGGTTTCCTTGCCGCGCGATGTCGATGTCGGAATGTCCGACGCGGCGACACCCATGTCCTTGGCGGCCTCGCGCCAAATGTCTTCGCGGTTGACCTTCTCGATCAGAGCTTTCGCGTCATAGCCGGCTTCATATTTGCCCCAACGAATGTCCTCGGTGAGGAACCAGAGGTCGTGGCTCTTATAGGGATAGGACGCGTGGTCGGCCCAGTACTTCATGACATGCGGCGAATTCTCGACAAGCTTGCCGGGAATGCCGTAGTCGAACTTGCCGCTGGAGCGATCGATGATGTCCTCGACCGGACAATTGATCCACTGCCGCTTGCCCATGATGGCCGCGAGCTCGGCGCGGTTCTCTGTCTTGTCGCACCATTGCTGCGCTTCCATGATCGCCATGGTGAGCGCTTTCGCCGCCTTCGGATATTTATCGACATAGGCCGAGCGCAGCGCGAAGGACTTCTCGGGATGCTTGTTCCAGAGTTCGCCGGTGGTCAGCGCGGTGTAGCCTATCTTCTGGTTGACGAGCTGCGAATTCCACGGCTCGCCGACACAGAAGCAATCCATGGTGCCGACCTTCATGTTCGCCACCATCTGCGGCGGCGGCACGACGATCGTCTCGATGTCCTTGTCCGGATCGATGCCGCCGGCCGCGAGCCAATAGCGGATCCACAGATCATGCGTGCCGCCGGGGAACGTCATCGCCGCCTTGATCGACTTGCCCGACGCCTTCTTCTTGTCGAGCGCGACCTTGAACGGCGCGGTATCGACACCGACCTTGATGTCCTCGTATTCCTTGGCGACCGAGATGCACTGACCGTCGAGATTGAGGCGTGCCATGATGTACATCGGCGTCGGCTGATTGTTCTGCGTCACCTTGCCGGCGGAGATCAGATACGGCATCGGCGTGAGGATATGCGCGCCATCGATGCCGTTGCCTTCCGAGCCGAGCACCAGGTTGTCGCGCGTGGTGCCCCACGACGCCTGCTTCATCACCTCGACATCCGGCATCCCGTATTTCGCGAACAGGCCCTTGTCCTTGGCGACGAACAACGGACCGGCATCGCTCAGCGCGATAAAGCCGAGCTTGGCGACCTTCACTTCGGGGCCCGCGCCCTGCGCGAACGCGCCGCCGGGAAAATTCATCCGGGCCGCCGCGAGAAGCGCGGCTGCGCCGGCGCCGGCCTTCAGCAGTTGGCGGCGGGACAATGTCGACGTCTGGTTCTGGGGCTTTGGCATTTTAGACAGTCGTCCTTCTTCAAAATGAGATGAAGTGCCACCGTCCTGCTCACCCGTCGCCGCCCGGTCCCATCAGCGGATCGC
>JAQGJY010000160.1 GCA_028290325.1 Tardiphaga sp. | reverse complement strand
CGCGCGACAAATCGGGAGCAGTTCGCAAGGTCATCGTCGCGTGGGCCTGTTGCAGGAGCCTGTTATCAGGTCGGGCGCGGTCGCGCCGGCCCTTGAGTGCCTGAATCGACCGCTGTTAGGCAAGCGGATCATGGGAGACGGCGGTATGGGGAACCGGCCTGCGTCACGCCCGCTGGCCGCCGAAGCCACGTTTCAGGCCCATCACATAGCCGATCACCTGCGCGACGGCCTGATAGTGCTCCACTGGAATCTCGTCGTCGATCTTGGCCGAGGCATAGAGCGCGCGCGCCAGCGGCACATTTTCGACGATCGGAATGTTGTGCGCGCCGGCGACCTCGCGGATTTTCAGCGCGATGGCATCGACGCCCTTGGCGACGCAGATCGGCGCGGTCATGCCGCGCTCATAGGACAACGCCACGGCGTAGTGCGTCGGGTTGGTGATGATGACGGAGGCCTTCGGTACCGCCGCCATCATGCGTTTTTTCATCTTGGCGTGACGCAGCTGCCGCAGCCGACCCTTGATCTGCGGGTCGCCTTCCGACTGCTTCATCTCGTCCTTGATCTCCTGGAGCGACATTTTCTGCCGCTCGTACCAGGATCGATACTGGAAGACATAATCACCGATCGCGACGGCCGTGAGCATCGCCACCACCGCGCTCATCACCTGCAAGGTCAGCGTCACGCTGGTGCCGAGAATCACCGCCGGATCGAAATGCAGCATCGCGTCGAGCCGATGCCGTTCCGGCCACAACACCGCGACCATCACCGCGCCGAGCGCGATCACCTTGAACAGGCCCTTGATGAAATTCGCGAACGCCTGCTTGCCGAAGACGCGGCTGAAGCCGGCCACCGGCGAGACCTTGCTGAATTTCGGCGCCAGCGATTCGGTCGAAAACACGAACCGATGCTGGATCAGGTTGCCGGCGACGGCGGCAAGCATCAGCATCAGCATCGGCACGCCGACCGCGCTCAACACCGAGGTCGCGAGGCTTTTCGACAAAGCGAGCAGACCCGCGCCGTCGGTACGGATCATCCACGAATTCGCGATCAGATTGCGCATCGGCATTTCGATGCCCGCGCCGATCGAATTGCCAAAGGAAGACAGCACCAGCGTGCCGCCGGCCATCAGAAACCAGGTGCCGACCTCCTGGCTTTTGACAACGTCGCCTTTGGCATGAGCGTCGTCGAGACGCTTCTGGGTCGGGTCGTGTGTTTTCTCGTCGCTGTCCTCGGACATCGCGCGCTCCTAGCTTCGCGGCATCAGGCTATGAATCACGCGGACGAAATAATCCATGTAAGTCCCCATCATGGTCGCCAGGACGGCGGCGAAGATGACGAAGCCGATCATGATCGAGAGCGGAACGCCGACGAAATACACCTGCATTTGCGGCATCAGCCGCGCCAGCACGCCGAGCCCGACGTTGAAGACGAGACCGAACACGATGAACGGCGCCGCCAATTGCATGCCGAGCTTGAACGCGGCGGCGAAGGCCCGGGTCGCCAGAGCGGCGACGTCGCCCGACGACATCACCTCGCCCGGCGCGAAGATCTTGTAGCTGTCGCTCAGCGCCGCGATGATCAGATGATGCGTATCGGTCGCGAACAGCAGCGTGACGCCGAGCAGCGTCAGGAAGTTGCCGATCAAAAGCCCTTGCTGACCCTGGGTCGGATCGATCGCCGTGACGAAACCGAGGCCGAGTTGCTGCGCGATCACCGATCCCGCCGTTTGCAGCGCCGCCAAAGTGACCCGCGCGGTGGCGCCGAGAACGATGCCGATGACGATCTCGTGGATCGCCAGCACGATCAGCGAGGACATCGACTGCATGTCGATCTGATAGGCCCCCCGATGCGCCGGGAGGATGACAAGGGTCAGAAGCAGCGCGATGCCGAGCTTGATGCGGACCGGAATGTTGGTCTCGCCGAAACCCGGCAACAGCATCACCATCGCGCCGATGCGGGCAAAAACCAGCATGAAGGCGGCGGCGAGCGCCGGAAGCAGCGAGACGTCGATACGCATGGTCCGGACTCTGCGCTAACCACCGACGATTCGCGACGATATCCGCATCATGTGGCTTTGCAGCGCGTCGGCCATGAACGGCAACGCCAATATCAATGTCACGAAAATCGCGATGATCTTCGGCACGAACACCAAGGTCTGTTCCTGAATCTGGGTCAGCGCCTGCACCAGCGAGATGACGACGCCGACCACCAGGCCGACCACCATCAAAGGCGCGGAGACGATGACGATGGTCCAGATTGCGTCGCGGGCGACGTCGAGGGTTTCCGCGCCGGTCATCAGATCGGCATCCGCATGATGTCTTCGTAGGACTGGATGACGCGGTCGCGCACCGACACCAGCGTCGAGACCGCGACGTCGGTTTCGGCCACCGCGGTCACAACGTCCATGACATTGGATTTGCCGTTGGCCATCGCCACGGATTGCGCGTCGGATTTGCGGCCGGCGTCCATGACGCTGCCGACGGCCTCCTTGAGCATCGCGCCGAACGATTGTCCGGTGCCGCCGACACCGCCGCTGAGCGAGGCCTTGCCAGCGCCGCCGGCGCTCGCGGCGTCGGTGAGGCGCGACAAAGCGGCGTAGGCATTGGCTGCGATCGATGGCGTTGCCATGATGAGTGTCCTTGTCAGGCCTTGAGGATGTCGAGGGTGCGCTGAATCATCCGGCGCGTCGCGCTGATGATGTTGAGATTGGCTTCGTAGGAGCGCTGCGCGTCGCGCATGTCGGTCATTTCCACGAGCGAATTGACGTTCGGATATTTGACGTTGCCCTGCGCGTCCGCTGCCGGATTGCCGGGCTCGTTTTTGATCTTGAACGCCGTGGCGTCCGGCCTGATGCGGCCGAGCGACACGACGCGCGCATCCAGCGCGCGATCGAGCGTCGAGGAAAACGTCGGCACCTTGCGGCGATAGGGATCGCCGCCCGGCGTCTGCGCGGTCGATTCGGCATTGGCGATATTTTCCGAGATCACCCGCATCCGCCCGGCCTGCGCGCGCAGTCCAGAGGCCGCGATGCCCATCGAGCGCATGAAATCCGAATTGTCGTCAGCCATCTGTCAGCTCCTGCTCAGCGTTTGCCAATGGCGGTCTTCAGAAGACCCAGGCTGCGGCTGTAGAGCGAGGCCGCCGCCGCGTAATCCATCTGGTTGGCCGAGACCTTCATCATCTCGTCCTCGAGATTGACGGCGTTGCCGGCCGGCCGGGTCTCGAAACTGCCCTTCGGGTCCGCCGTAAAGCTGCTGCCACTGCGGCCTGAGGTCGCGATATGCCCGCCTGCCGTCCGCATCATCGGCAGAGCGCCCATGCCGCCGCCGGCCGTTGCCCCGGAGGTATCGAACTTCGGGGCGACGAGGTCGCGCGGGCGAAAATTCGGCGTGTCCGAGTTCGAGATGTTTTCGGCCAGCACGCGCTGGCGCTCCTGATGCCACTGCATCTTGGTTCGCAGCGCCGACAAGGTCGGAAGATCGGTGATCGCCATCGGACGGTGTCCCGTTGGCCGCCGCGGGCTTGCGGCAGGTGGGCAGAATTTGCCGCCTGTATGGTTAACGCCGGGTTAAGACATCTGAAGACACCGTTAAATTTATATGCGCTGGCATGGGATTGCCGCGAAAGCCTGTGCAGAAGTCGTTTTGGCTGTAGCGATTCCTGGGGTAAGAGGGTTCGACGTGGCAAGTTTTGCCTGACGACGTTAACTCTTGGCCGCGACGAACGCGGCAGACGGATTCGACAGTGCCGGGAACAGATATGCAAAGCTCGTCCACCATCACGTTCATCATCGCATTTGTCGTCGTGCTGGCCTTGATCGGCCTGGTGGCCTATTTGGTTCGCCGCTTCGGTGGCAGTCGGCTCGGCGCCAACGCCAATCGTGGCCGGATGCCGCGCCTCGCGGTGATTGACGCCGCCGCTGTCGATGGCCGCCGCCGGCTGGTTCTGGTCCGCCGCGACAATGTCGAGCATCTTTTGATGATCGGCGGCCCGACCGACATCGTCGTCGAGTCCAACATCATTCGCGCCGGTCCGGCGCGCGACCAGATGACGCCGCGATCGAGCGTCGGCGGCGATCTGCCGCCGCGCGCGGCGCCGTTGCCGGATGCCGCCGGCTGGACCGACGCCGAATCCCGCGCCGATGCATTCGAGCCGATGGACGCGCCGCTGTCAGAGCCCGCGCCGCGCCCGACCCGCCCGACATTCGCCGACGAAATCCGCCGCCCTGCCGGCCCGCCGCCGGGCGAGCGCACGGCCCCCTTGATGCCGAGCCCGATGATCCGCCCAGAACCGGCGGTCGATTCTCCGCGCCCGTCGCGAGGCGAACCGATGATGCCGCGCCCGTCACGCGCCGAAC
>JAQGJY010000149.1 GCA_028290325.1 Tardiphaga sp. | reverse complement strand
CATTTGCCGCTGTACTACGAGGTGGTGTACGGCCTCACCGCAGCGCAGGCCGGACTGGCGCTGATCCCGGTGGCCGCAATCTCGGTGGCCGGCGCCGCCTTTGCCGGGCGCAGCATGACGCGCGCCAGACATTACAAGCGCGTTCCCATCGCCGGAGCTGCGCTGGCGGCGGTGATGGGCCTGGTAATGGCGCTGGCGACGCCGCTGCCGCTGTGGGCGTTGCTCACCGCGCTCGGCATCTTTTCGGCCGGGCTCGGCACCACGTTCCCGATCACGGTGGTCTCGATCCAGAACGCGGTGGCGCGCGCCCAGGTCGGCACCGCGACCGGCGCGATGAACTTCTTCCGCGCGCTGATGGCGTCGTTCATGGTCGCGGCGTTCACGACAATCCTGATGATCGCGCTCGGGATGCAATTGGCGGGCGGCGAAGCAAGTCATACGCTCGCAGCGGTTCCGTCCGACCAGATGATCGCGGGCTTCCGCTATCTGTTCGGCGCGGCGGCGTTACTGCTCGGCGGCGCGGCCTTGTGTTTGATCCTGATGGAAGAACGACCGCTGGCCGGGCCTGATGCCGTGGTGGCGGTCGAGATGGCGGAATAGATTCGGTTTGATTCAAAGGCCGGCGTCGCTGATGACGCAACCGTCATAATTTGCCGGTAGCAGTTTCGCCATCACGGAAACGATGGTAGCGGATGCCGGTGACACGAATATCCGCTGTTATCGCAACACCTTGGCAACCTATTCGCGCTAGAGTTGCGCGATCGTTTCGCACCTTGCATGCGACGGGGCTGGAGCACACGATGCGACGGATGATGGCGAATTTCTTGCGCGACGAGACCGGCGCGACCGCGATCGAATATTGCCTGATCGCTTGCGGCGTCAGCCTCGCGATCATTGTCGCGGTGCAGGGTCTCGGCACCACGCTCAACGGACGTTATACCGAGGTCAGCAACGCGCTGAAGTAGCCTCGTTCTCCGGATTATTTTCTGATACAAGGATTTTATGCCTTGACAGCGCGGCGCTGGTCGGGTAGGTTTCACCCACGCTCCAAAATTGTATCTGCACCGCCGCCGCCCCGCCGCGGCTTGGAACCGCTCTAGTCACAATGCGTTAGCCCGGACAGTTGGCAAAGCGACGATGTCGCGGTCGCCGGATTTCAGCGAGGGCGCGATGGTAGACAAAGAAAACGGACAGACGGTGAAGACCCCGACCCAGGCGCGCGCCGCCGAGCCCGGCCCGTCCGTGCTGGCGCTGATGGCGGTCAGCACCGGCCTCGCGATCTTGGTGATGGGCGTGATCTGGTTCGTGTTCTTCCGGACCTGACGCTCAATATTTGATTCTTGCGACCTGATTTCAGCGGCAGCGGCTCATCGAGCGGCTGCCGTTTCGTTTGAGGACACCTGATGGCCACTGCGCGTTCGTCAAATTCGGCGGCGGCCGCCGCGGCCAGGCGCGTGGTTCGGCGCAAAACCCCGAAAAAGCCGGTCCGCAAAACCAAGGCTGTCCCGGCGAAAGCCGTCAAAGCCAAAGCCGCCGCGGCCGGTCGATCGTCGCGCGCGAAAGTGTCGCGGCCCAAACCGATCGACGACCCGCCCGCCACCGGGGTCGAACTGATCACGCGGGTGAACACGGCGATCGAACGCGAGCTCAACCAGATCGAGGTGATCGTCGGCGGCCATCGCCTTGGCCCGTCGGCCCGCACCGAAGCCGAACGCCGCGCCCGCACGCTGGCGTCGCTCGCCCGCACGCTCAGCGAGGTGGCGCGGTTGCGCGCGCGGCATCAGCAGAAAGCCGACGACGATGACGACGATCCCGTGCCCAGCGATCTCGACGAGTTCCGGGAAACGCTGGCTCGCCGCCTGGAGAAATTACTCGCCGACCGATCGCAACCTCCTGATTGCGAGCCTGAGCCGGCGTGAGACCCGCTACCTGCATTCGCGCTGGGATATCTTCGCGCATGACCATCAGGTGCCGCCGCCGGCGGCGCCGAATGGGCAGGCCTGGCGGACCTGGTTGCTGATCGGCGGGCGCGGCGCCGGCAAGACGCGGGCCGGCGCGGAATGGATTCGCGCCCAAGCGCTGGGGCTAGCGCCGTTCGCGCGCGAACCCGTCGGCCGCATCGCACTGGTCGGCGAAACCGAACACGACGTCCGCGAGGTGATGATCGAGGGCGTCTCGGGGTTGCTGGCGATCCACGATCGGGCCGAGCGGCCGCAATGGATTCCGTCGCGCAAACGTTTGCAATGGCCCAACGGCGCCGTCGCTTACGCGTTCTCGGCGGAGGATCCGCAAAGCCTGCGCGGGCCGCAATTCGGCTGCGCGTGGTCCGACGAGATGGCGAAATGGCGCTATGCCGAATCCGCCTTCGACATGCTGCAGTTCGGCCTGCGACTGGGCACGCAGCCGCGCCAGATCATCACCACGACGCCGCGCCCGACGCCGCTGCTGAAGCGCTTGATGCGCGATCAGACCCACGCGGTGACGCACGCGCCGACCAAGGCCAATGCCTTCAACCTCGCGCCGACCTTTCTGGAAAGCGTGATGGCCCGTTACGCCGGCACCCGGCTCGGCCGCCAGGAACTGGACGGCGAGATCATCGAGCAGCGCGCCGATGCGTTGTGGTCGCGCGGGTTGATCGAGGCCTGTCGTGTCGATCAGGCGCCGCTGCTGCAGCGGATCGTCGTCGCCATCGACCCGCCGGTCTCGTCCAGCAAAAAGGCCGACGCCTGCGGCATCGTCGCGGCGGGGATCGCCAACGACGGCATGATCTATGTGATCGCGGACGACAGCGTCGCGGGCGCGACCCCGGCGGTGTGGGCGGCGCAGGCGATCGCGCTGTGGCGTCGCGTCGAGGCCGACGCGCTGGTCGCCGAGGTCAATCAGGGCGGCGAGATGGTGCGCGCCGTCATCAACGAGGTCGATGCCAGCGTGCCGGTGATCGCCGTGCGCGCGACGCGCGCCAAGTTCACCCGCGCCGAGCCGGTCGCGACTCTATATGAGCAAGGTCGCGTCCGGCATGTCGGCGCGCTGTCGGCGCTCGAGGACGAGATGTGCGATTTCGGTCCGGGCGGATTGTCGTCCGGCCGCTCGCCCGACCGCCTCGACGCGATGGTCTGGGCGGTGACGGCGCTGATGCAAAGCACCCGCGGCGGACCCCGGGTGCGCGAATTGTGAGGGCAGACATTTGCTGAGTGTCATGCGCGGGCTTGACCCGCGCATCCATCTGCCCGGTCAAATGATGACTCGATCCACGCCGCGCCGTGGCGGGTCGTCGCAATGATCAGTTCGATCTTCGATAGTGGGTCAGTTTGAAATTTGTTGATCTTGACGCCGGTGGAAACCGCCGAGCAGCCAGGCCATATTCGCGGGATCAGGCAATAGGCCTAGGTCTTCTAAATCCAGATATGCTCAAGCGCTGTCCTGAGTGCCACGGACCCGTACAACGCCGTCACCACGGCGGTGGTCGTACACGGCGAACGAGGTTGCTGGTGACGGCAACATAAAGCGTCCCGCGCGGGCCGCTCGCCAGAATGTAAACCGAATAGCTCATGACGTTTCAAAGATGGATTGCCGGGTCAAGCCCGGCAATGACACTTTGTTTATGTCGCATCGGCAAGGACATCGTTATGTCGCATCGGCAAGGACATCCCATGCTTGCACGCCTCAAGGCCATGATCGCGCCGGAAACCAAGACCTCGCGCACGGCGCAATTCATGGCGATGCAATCCGGCGGCCGGGCGCGATGGACGCCGCGCGATTACAGCGGGCTGGCGCGCGAGGGCTATATCGGCAACGCGATCGTGCATCGCTGCGTGCGGCTGATTGCCGAGAACGCCGCGGCGTGCAGCTTCCTGGTCTTCGAGGGCGCGCAGGAACGCGACGCGCATCCGCTCGCGCAATTGCTGACCCGGCCGAATCCGCGACAGGACAACGCGGCTTTGTTCGAGATGCTCTACGCGCATCTGCTGCTCGCCGGCAACGCCTACGTCGAAGCGGTGTCGCTCGACGGGCGGGTGCGCGAGCTCTACGCGTTGCGGCCGGATCGCACCAAGGTGGTGCCCGGCGCCAATGGCTGGGCGGAGGCTTACGAGTACAGCGTCGGCGGGCGATCCGTGCGCTTCGATCAGCTGGCCTCGGCAGTGCCGCCGATCCTGCATCTGACGTTCTTCCATCCGCTCGACGATCATTATGGTCTGGCGCCGATCGAGGCCGCGGCGACGGCGGTCGATACCCACAACGCCGCCGCGCGCTGGAACAAGGCGCTGCTCGACAACGCCGCGCGGCCGTCCG
>JAQGJY010000130.1 GCA_028290325.1 Tardiphaga sp. | reverse complement strand
CGACCGTTTACGAAAAAAACGCGATCTTCTCGGCCTGGCTCATGCGGCGGAACGGCGCCAGCGCGTCGCTCTCGCGGCGTGGCTGCCGCACGATGCCGCTGGCGATCAGCGCCGCACCAAGCGACGCCTCGGCCGGCGGAGGCTCCGCAGCCGCCGCAGCCATCGCCACCGGCGCCGGCATCGGCGCGGCGATCATGTCCGGCGCGATGCTGTTGGTCAGGTCGTCGACCTCCGCGATGGCGTCGTCGCCGCGCTCGCATTCCTCGACGTCAGCGATCTCGGGCGCGGTCATTTCCATCGCGATCAGATCGAGCACGGCGTCGTCGTCGGCCAGTTCGTCATCCGTCGGTGCGGACCACGGCTCCTCGGCGGCCAGCGCGACCGGCGGTGCCGGCTGCGCCGCGACCACTGGGGGTTCCGGCTGCTGCGCCACCGGCTCCGGCGGCGCCGCCTCGACCCACGGCGCGATCCCGACGTCCGGTTCGGCGGCGGGAACATTGGCGCCGACGCGCTCGATCGGCTCCGGTTGCGGCGGGGTTTGGAGCGGCCCTGAGCCGCTCGCCAATGCCTCGACCCGCAAGATCAGGTCGTCGAACGCCTCCCCGATCATTGCGGACCGCATGTCGGCCTCGGCATGATCGTGCACGGCATCGAGCGCCAGCAATTGCGCGTCGAGAATATTGCAGATCCGCGGATCGGTGCCGGTCTCGCGCAATGACCATGAAATTTCGCGGATGATGCGCGCCGCGCGCCGGCCGCCGGCCAGCGTTTCCGTGCTGTCCGAGCTGATCATCGCCGCAGCGACGGCGGCGCGTGCGTCCGCGATCATTGGGCGAATCGTATCCAGGAGGGCATCGCGAATCGCATCGCTAGATGGCTGCGCCGGCGTGGATGCTGATGCGCCCACCCCGAGCCCGGCCTCGATGCGCGCGACCGCGTCGAGCACCTGAGCCGTATCGGCATTGCGGTTGCGGCGGGCAAATTCGTCGAGAAACCAGCGGCCACGCGCGGTTTCCATGAACGCGTCGCGAATCGCTCCGTAGTCGGCTTCGCTGGGCAGCGACGCGCGCGCGGAAATCGGCGATAAAGCGAATGCGTCCTCAGCCATTGATCGTTTGCAACCAACCGGCGCGCAAATCACCGCGCCATCTTGCTACGATCAACACGAACCTGCCCGAATCGCAATTGAATTGATGCCCGTCTCAACTGAAATCCCCATCGTGTCCGCCGCCGAGAGTCGCCGGTTCGCCGTGCGGCTCGCGCTGTTTTATGGCGCGGTGTTCGGCGTCGTCGGCACGCATCTGCCGTTCTTTCCGGTGTGGCTGAAGGCGATCGGCATCGATCCGTCCTGGATCGGCATCATCATCGCGGTGCCGTCGATCACGCGGTTCACGACATTGCCGTTCATCACCGCCGCCGCCGAGCGTCGCCGCGGCTTGCGCGCCGCGTTGATTCTCACGGCGTTCGCGACGACCCTCGGATTCGCGGTGCTCGGACTGCTGCGCGAGCCTTTCAATGGACCTTGCGCGGTGCTGGTGGTCTACGCCATCACCGCGATCCTGTGGACCCCGACGGTGCCGCTGACCGACGGCTACGCGCTGAAGGCGGTGACGCGTTATGGGCTCGATTACGGGCCGCTGCGGCTGTGGGGCTCGGCGGCGTTTGTGGTCGGCGCGCTCGGCTGCGGCCTGATGATCCAGACCATCGCGGCGCGCCATGTGATCTGGGTGATCGCCGCGATGGCGGCGTGCGGCGCCGTGGCGAGCCTGGCCTTGCAGCCGACGCCGGCTTCGCCGCCGCGCGATCTGGCCGACAGGCCGGCACCGACCCTGCTGCGCGATCCCGGATTTCTGGCGATCATCATCGCATCCGCGCTGACCCAAGGCAGCCACGCCGCCTATTACACCTTCGCCTCGATCGCCTGGCAGAACGACGGCATCGGCGGGCTCACGATCGCGATGCTGTGGGTGCTCGGCGTGCTGGCGGAGATCGTCTTGTTCGCGCTGTCGCCGCGTCTGCGCTGGCCGCCCGCGACCTTGGTGATCGTCGCCGCGTTGTGCGCGGTGGCGCGCTGGATCGTGATCGCGCAGTCACCGCCGCTGGCGCTGCTGGCGCTGGTGCAATTGTCGCATGGCATCACGTTCGGGCTGACGCTGGTGGCGACGATGAGCCTGCTGCAGCGCCATGTGCCCGGCGAATTCATCGCCCGCGCGCAGGGTTACCTCGCGGCGGCGACGGGGATCGTGATGGCCGGCACGGCAGTCGTGTCCGGCCCGATCTACGCGCAGATCGGGCAGGGGCTGTATTATCTGATGGCGGCGATGGCGTTGGTCGCGGCGGTGGTGATGGCGATGGGGCGCAATAGGGTGGCGACGTAACGTCGTTCCGGGAATATCAGCCTGCCGATTCAGCCCCACAGCTCCGCGTCGGGCGGATGGACCGTGCTGCCGTCATAACGCAGGGCGTCGTCGCGATCGTTCGCCAGCAGCAACGGCCCGTCGAGATCGACGAAGCGCGCCTGCTGCGTCAGCAACATCGCCGGCGCCATCGACAGCGATGTCGCGACCATGCAGCCGACCATGATGTCGAGGCCGAGCGCGCGGGCCTCGTCGGCCATCGCCAGCGCTTCGGTGAGGCCGCCGGTTTTGTCGAGCTTGATGTTGATCGCGTCGTAGCGGTCGCGCAGCCCGGCCAGCGAGGCGCGGTCATGCACGCTCTCGTCGGCGCAGACCGACATCGGCCGCCGGATCGTCGCCAGCGCGCTGTCCTGGCCGGCCGGCAGCGGCTGCTCGACCAATGTGACGCCGGCATGGGCGCAGGCCGTGAGGTGGCGCTCCAGATTGTCCGGCGTCCACGCTTCGTTGGCATCGACGATCAGTTCAGATTCCGGCGCGGCCTTGCGCACGGCCGCGATCCGCGCCTCGTCGCCTCCAAGTTCATCCGCGCCGCCGAGCTTGATCTTCAGCAAGGGCCGATGCGCGGCCTTGGCGGTGGCGGCGGCCATCGCCTCGGGCGTGCCGAGCGAAATCGTAAAGGCCGTGGTGCAGGGGCGCGGCGGGTCGCGGCCGAGCAGATCCCACACCCGCACGCCCGCGACCTTGGCTTCCAGATCGAGTAACGCGCAATCCAGCGCGTTGCGGGCCGCGCCGGCCGGCATCAGGGTCTGCAACGCGGCGCGGTCGATCCCGTCAGCGAAAGCGTCCTGCATCGCCATGATCGCCGCCAGCGTCGCCTGCGGCGTCTCGCCGTAGCGCGCATAGGGCACGCATTCGCCGCGCCCGGTCCGTCCGCGATGGCTGATCTCCGCCATCACGACGGCGGCCTCGGTCTTGGCCCCCCGGCTGATCGTGAAGCTGCCCGCGATCGGCCAGGATTCGATGCGGGCCAGCAGGCGCGGCGGCTCGCGGTAGTCGGCGGGTTGGGTCAAGATGTGGTCTCTGCGACAGGTGATCTTTGAACAGGATAGCAGCGGTTAAGGCCCAAGCCGGCGGTTGCGTCAACTTGATTGCGACGCATTGTACGTGTCCGGTGCCGCTCAGAAACATCAATCCGGGGCGCAGGCGCATTTTTGCGCGGGGTGAACCCGGAATCCCATTAAGATGAACATGACGAGATTCCGGGTTGGCCCGCGGCATCGCTGCTGGCGGCCCGGAGTGACGTGGACCAAGCGCAGGAGTTGGCAGTGGACGGCGGCCCAACGCTCGAACAGATCGCAAAAGGCGATGGCCTTGCTCTATGCGCCGCCGGGTCGTGGACCGCACGGTTCGCGCCGGACCTCGAAAAGATCGTCGCCGACGCCGAACGGCTGACCGGCACCCGGCCGAATATCCTCATCGACGTGTCGCAGGTCTCTAAACTCGATACGTTCGGCGCGTGGCTGATCGAACGGCTGCGCCGGACGTTGAATGCCGGCAGCAGCGACGCCAGCATCGCCGGGCTGTCGGCGAACTACGCCGACCTGGTGGACGAGGTCCGCCGCGTCAAGCCGGTCGCGCCGGCGACGCCGCCCGCGATGACGCTGATCTCGCTGCTCGATGGTCTCGGGCGCGTGATGGCCGGCGTCGGCGAGACCGCGCTCGGCCTCATCGATATGATGGGCGCGGTGCTGGCGGCCTTTTTCGCGGTGCTGATCCGGCCGCGCAGGCTGCGGCTGACCTCCGTCGTGCATCATTTCGAGCAGGTGTGTTTGCGCGCGGTGCCGATCGTGGCGCTCATCACGTTCCTGATCGGCTGCATCATCGCCCAGCAGGGCATCTTCCACTTCCGCAAGTTCGGCGCGGACGTGTTCGTCGTCGATATGCTCGGTGTGCTGGTGTTGCGCGAGATCGGCGTGTTGCTGGTCGCCATCATGGTCGCCGGACGGTCCGGCAGCGCCTACACTGCGGAACTCGGCTCGATGAAGATGCGCGAGGAAATCGACGCGCTGCGCACGATGGGCTTCGATCCGATCGAGGTGCTGATCTTGCCGCGCATGCTGGCGCTGGTGGTCGGGCTGCCGTTCCTGACCTTCATCGGCGCGATGTCGGCGCTTTATGGCGGCGGACTCGTCGCCTGGCTCTATGGTGGCGTCGACCCCGAATCGTTTCTGACGCGGTTGCGCGATGCGCTATCGATCAATCATTTCGTCGTCGGTCTGATCAAGGCGCCCGTGATGGCGATGGTGATCGGCATCGTCGCCTGCGTCGAAGGGCTGATGGTGCAAGGCAGCGCCGAGTCGCTTGGCCAGCACACGACGTCGTCGGTGGTCAAAGGCATCTTTCTCGTGATCGTGATGGACGGCGTGTTCGCGATTTTCTTCGCCACGATCGGCGTCTGACGATGCTGGCTGCCAACGATCACATCATTCGCGTTCGCGATCTCACCGTGCAGTTCGGCAAGACGCGCGTGCTGGACGGCCTCGACCTCGACGTCGGGCGCGGCGAGATTCTCGGTTTCGTCGGCGCGTCGGGCGCGGGTAAATCGGTGCTGATGCGGACCATCATCGGGCTGGTGCCGAAAATGGGCGGCACCATCGAGGTGTTCGGCACCGACATGGACGAGGCCAACCGCAAGGAGCGCCGCCGCGTCGAGCGGCGCTGGGGCATCCTGTTCCAGCACGGCGCGTTGTTCTCGTCGCTGAGCGTGCGGCAGAACATCCAGTTTCCGGTGCGCGAATATCTCAAGGTGTCGCAACGCCTGCTGGACGAGATCACCATCGCCAAGCTCGGCATGGTCGGCCTGAAGCCGGAGATCGCGGACCGCTCGCCGTCGCAACTGTCGGGCGGCCAGATCAAGCGCGTGGCGCTGGCGCGAGCGCTGGCGCTCGATCCGGAGATCGTGTTTCTCGACGAGCCGACATCGGGACTCGATCCGATCGGCGCTGGCGATTTTGACGAGCTGGTGATGACGCTGCAACGGACCTTGGGGCTGACGGTATTCATGGTGACGCACGATCTCGACAGCCTGCATACGGCCTGCAACCGCATCGCGGTGCTGGGCGCCGGCAAGATCCTCGAGCAGGGCTCGATGCAGACGATGCTGGCGTCGCAGCATCCGTGGTTGCGCGAATATTTTCACGGCAAGCGCGCGCGATCCGCGCTTGGGGCATCGGGCACGCCTGCCGTGCCGCCCGCCATCGCCCGATTGTCGGAGCAGATGGCGCCGCAACTACGAGCGTCGGAGCAAGATTGATGGAAACGCGGGCCAATTACGTCCTGATCGGGTTGTTCACGCTGGCGGTGATCGCCGGTGCGTTCGGCTTCGTGCTGTGGTTCAAGAATGTCAGCAGCACCAAGCTTCGCACGCCGCTGCGCATCGTCTTCGAAGGCTCGGCGTCGGGGCTGCGCAACGGCGGCAGCGTCAACTTCAACGGCATTCGCGTCGGTGAGGTGACGTCGGTCAAACTCGACAATCCGCGCCGCGTGGTCGCATTGGCGATGATCGAGAACGTCGCCCCGATCCGCAAGGATACGCTGGTTGGCCTCGAATTTCAGGGCCTTACCGGCGTGTCGGCGATCTCGCTCAAGGGTGGCGCGCCGGATGCGCCGCCGGTGCCGCTCGACGAGGACGGCATGCCGGTCCTGACCGCCGATCCGGAATCGCTGCGCGACATCAGCGAGTCGATCCGCGCGACGCTCGCCAACGTCAATCGTCTCGTCGCCGACAATCAGGAAACGCTCAAGAACTCATTCCAGAACGTCGAGGTCTTCACGGCGGCGCTGGCGAAGAGCTCGGAGAACATCAACAGTATTCTGGCCAAGGCCGATGCCGTGATGGGTTCGGCGGATTCGATCGTGAAAAGGACCGACAACCTGATGCTCGGGCTCGACAAGCTCGCGGGCGGCAAGGATGGCGGCGAGTTGTTCGACGCCGTGAAGTCGTTCCGCGAACTGTCGGACAATCTCGACAAGCGCTCCGGCGCGCTCATCATCGACGGGCGACGGACGTTGCAGGACATCAGCCGCGCGGTGAACAATCTCGACCGCAATCCGACCCGGCTTCTGTTCGGGGCCGGCAATAGCAGCGCGCCTGCGGCGGCACCGGCGGCACCACCGCCCGTTGATCCGGTGGCGGCTCCCCCGCGCCGGCAACGGCGGCAATGAGCATAAAGGCGGCGTTCGCAACGGACCGAGCCGCCATCAGCCGCGATGCGGGTGATCGTCTTCCGCGAGGCTGATATTCAATGGCGACGTCGCGGACGAGCGGGTGGCCGCCCGCGCCGGCATGACGTCCGCGGGTGATGACGCGGATCGCCCGACCGTCCGACCAAGCAAGCAAGCAAGCAAAAGCGGAGGCATCGCTGCCTCCGCTTTTTTCGTGAAGCCTTAAAGACAGGTTGGCTAGCTCAGCCGGCCTGCCGCGTGGGCGAGCAGCGTGTAGACCAGACCGGTTTCCGACACCAGATGCTGGCGCAGCATCGCCGGGCCGCGTTCGTCGCGCGCCACTTCGTCGAGCAGGCGCTCGAATTCGGTGACGTAGCGATCGACCGTCTGCTTGAACGTGCGGTCGGCGCGATACTTGCGGGCGACCTCGTCGAAGGCTTTCTGGCCGGCCGGCGTATAGAGCCGCTTGGTGAAAGCCTTGCGCTCGCCGCGCTGGTAACGCTCCCACATCTCCGACGCCAGGTTGCGGTCCATCAGCCGGCCGATGTCGAGCGACAGGTTGGCGAGTGGATCGCTGGAGCCTTGCGACGGACCCTGAACCGGCGCACGTCCGCGCAAATCCTGATCGTCCTCGTCTTCGGCGCGATGCAGCAGATCGTTGAGCCAGCCGTCGCGGCCCTGATCGTTGCCGGCCGGGCTGGTCGGCGGCGCGTCGGTGCGACGCGGCACCGGCAGGCCGAGATCGTTCGGCGGCAGAGCGGCCGATGCGCCGCGCGGACTGGGGCGCTCTTGCGGACGCTCCTGAACATCGACGCGACCACCGCCGTAGGACGAGGCCTGCACCAGGTCTTCCTCGCGACGCGGCGCGCTGCCGCGACCGGCGTCGGCGACGTCCATGCCACGGCCATGACGCGCCACGATGCGGTTCAACTCAGCCAGCGCCTCGATCTGATCGACGATGACCTTGCGCATCTGGGCGGTGCTTTCGGCGGCTTCCTGCGGCATCTCGAACACGCCACGGCGCATCTCGGCCCGTGTCGTCTCGAGCTCCTCGTGCAGCTCGCCGGCCATCTTCTTCATTGCCTGCACCATCGACGCGAATTTCTCGGCCGACGATTTGAACATCGCATCGGCTTCCTGCGTGCTCTGCTGATAGATGTCCGTCATCGCCTGCACGGTGGCGCGACGTTCTTCTTCGGCCGAGGAACGGACCGCTTCGAACTGCCGGGTGATGGCGGCGGAGCCGGCGCCGGCGGTTTCGGCGACGACGCGGGCGATGTCACGGGCGCGCTCTTCGGCCGCCGCCAGCGATTCGTCGAGCAGGCCGGTGAAGCGGCTCAGCCGCTGGTCGAGATCGGTCGTTCGCAGGTCGATCGTGCTGACCAGCGACTCCAGCGCCGCCTTGCGCTCGCTGACGGTGGCCGTCGAGTCGCGATTGCTCCGCTCGACCAACGCCGCCGCTTCGGTCAGGGCCTGACCGTGGATCTCGAACTGCGATGCGAGCGAGCCGAGATCGTCCAGCGCCTTCGCCGATTTGCTGGTGAAGGATGTCAGTTGATCGTCCAGCGTCTGGGTCGCGATGCCGTTGCGCGAGGTGACGTCGTTCAGCGTGGTGACGAAGTCGGCCACGCGGCTCACCAGCGCGCGCTCCAGCGAGTTGAGGTTGTCGTGCGCGCCGGTCAACACCTCCTGCAACAGGATGTTGCCTTCGCGCAGACGCTCGAACAGCGCCACCGTGTCGGTGCGTAGGATCTTGCTGGTTTCCTGCATCTCGCTGACGGCCGCGACAGAGACCTGACGCGACTGGTCGATCGCGGCGCGCGACGACGCCTCGAGATCCTTGAGCGACTTGTTGATCGCGCCGGTGGCGACTTCGCCGGCGGTTGTGATCGAGCGCGCGACGTCCGAGCCGCTGCTCGCCATCGAGGTGGCGAAGGTCTGGCCCCGGTTCTCGATCGACTTGAGCGCATCGGTGGTGACGCGGTCGATATCGATGGTGAGCTGGTTGGCCCGGCTGCCGATCGCCTCGACCAGCACACCGCGCTTGCCGTCGATCAACTGACCGAGTCGATCGGTCTGCTGCTGCACGTAAGTGACGATTTCGTCGGTCTTGCCGGTCATCGCCGAACCGAAGCTGCCGCTGGCGGCAAAGACGGTGCGTTCGATCTCGGCCGAGGTCGAGCGCACCTTGGCGCTGACTTCGCTTGCGACGGCGACCAGCGCGGTCTGCGCCGCGAGCGCGCCGGCCTGGATGGTCTCCGAGGTTTTGGCGGTGGCGGCGTTGAGCGAGCGTTCGATATCGACCGAGAGGTTGCGGATCTGATCGGCGGCATCGGCGGAGGTGCTCGCGAACGAGCCCTGCGCTTCGCGGGCGCTGCCGAGGATCGCCGACGCGGCGCCCTCGCTGGCGGTGGCGAGCGTGCGCTCGACGTCGAGGGCCAGCGACTTGACGTGCTCGGCGGCATCCGACGACGCCGTGACGAGCGTGGTCTGCGCGTCGCGTGCGCCGGCCATGATCGCGCCGACGGTGGCGGCGCCCGAGGCGACCAGGCTGCGTTCGATATCGGCGGCGGCGCTGCGGGCCTGACCGGTCGCTTCCGACGAGGCGTTGACCAGCGACGACTGCAGGTCGCGGGCGCTGTTGAGAATGGTTTCCGCCGTGGCCGTGCCGGCCGCGGTCAGCGTGCGTTCGACATCCGCCGAGAGCGACTTGATCTGGTTGGCGGTCTCGAAGGAGGCTTCGGTCAGCGTCGCCTGCGCGGCGCGTGCGCCGTTCACGACCGCTTCGGCCGTCGTGGTGCCGGCCGCGGTGATTCCGCGCTGCATATCGGCGGACAGCATCTCCATCTGACGCGCGGTCTCGCCGGCGGTTTCGGTGAGCGTCGTCTGCGCGCTGCGCGCGCCGCTGAGGACGGAGTCGGCGGTCGCCGTTCCGGCCGCGGTGAGGGTGCGCTCGACATCGGCCGACAGCGACCTGATCTGGTCGGCGATCTCGGTCGAGGAGCCCATCAACGTCGTCTGCGCCAAGCGGGCGCCGGCCAGCACGGATTCCGCCGTGGCATTGCCGGCGGCGATCAGCGTGCGCTCGACATCGGCGGAGAGCGACTTGATCTGGCCCGCGACGTCGGTCGAGGTCGTGGTCAGCGTGGTCTGCGCCTCACGCGCGCCGCCGAGCATCATGGTGATCGTGTTGCCGCCGGCTTCCGACAGTGAACGTTCGACATCGGCGGTCAGCGACTTGATCTGATCGGCGATGGTGTTCGACGAGGTCAGCAGGGTGGTCTGCGCGTCGCGCGCGCCGCCAAGCATGACGTTGACCGTCGAGCTTCCGGCGTCGGTGAGCGTGCGTTCGACATCCGCCGTCAGCGACTTGATCTGTGTCGCGACGTCGGTCGAGGTGGCAACGAGCGTGCTCTGCGCCTCGCGGGCGCTGGTGAGGATCGAGTCGGCGGCGTGGGTGCCGACGGCCGTCAACGCGCGCTCGACTTCCGACGACGTGAGCGCGAGTTGCGCGCCGACATCGGTGGAGACGGTGAGCATCGCGACCTGCGCGGCGCGGGTACCGACCTGGATGGTGTCCGTCGTGCTGGTGACGAGTTGCGTCAGCGAACGCTCGGCGTCATCGACATGCGAGCGGATGCCGGACGAGAGTTCCTCGGCGCGGGCCATCAACTGATCGCTGGCCATGCGGCCCGAGGTCTCGATGCGGCCGGCGACGGCCTCGATGCGGGAGCCGAGCAGGTCCTCGAAATGGCCGATGCGGGTGTCGATATCCGATGCGACCGCGCCGACGCGGGCTTCGAGACCCGAATGAATGGTCTGGAAGCGCGCCGTGACGGTGTCCGCCAGATGCGTGGTGCGGCCGTCGATCGTGTCGGTGACGTTGCCGATGCGGCGATCGATCGCCTCGATCGCCTGCGCGGTGCCGTCGGTGAGCGACGAGGTCAGCATCGACAGCCGCGAGTCGATCGAGTGGATCGCGTGCACGGCGCCGTCGGTGATCGCGGTGCTGAGATAGGTCAGGCGGGCATCGACCGACGCCACGGCATGCGTCGCGCCGGACGACAGCGTCTCGGAGAGATTGCCGAGCCGCAGGTCGATCGCCTCGGTGACGGATTTCGCGCGCGCGTCGAAATTGCCTTCGAGCGAGATCAGGCGGCCATTGACGGTCTCGTCGAACATTTTGATCTTGCTGTCGAGCGAGGTGTCGAGCCCATCGACGCGATCGCTCAGCGTGGTCTCGAATTGGGCGAGACGCGCATCGAGCTTGGCCGTCAGCGAACCGCTGTCGGTGGTGACGCGGGTGTCGAACGTATCGACGTAAGTCTTGAGCGTTTCCGAGATGTCCTGCGTGCGCTGGCCCATGCGCTCGACGATGTCGCCGCCATGGGTCTTGACGGTGCGGTCGAATTCCGAGATGTGGCGGGTGATCAGCGCGCCCAGCGTGCCGGAATCGCGGGCGAATTTTTCGGCCAGCTCGGCGCCCTGTTCGCGCACCAGATCGTCGAACGCGCTCATCTGCAGGCTGAGCGTGTCGTGGGTGGATTCGGTCTGGCTGATGACCTTGGCAACCAGCGTGTTGACGGTGACGTCGAGCGCGTCGCTGGCCTTGTCACCGCTGGTGAGGATCTGCGTCGCCAGGCGGTTGCCGGCGTCGTCGATCTTGCCGACCAGGTCGCCACTGCGCAATTCGAATTCGAGCAGCAGCGAGTCACTGGAGTTCTTGAGCGAGTCATGGACCTGCTCGGTGCGGTCCGAGATGCGATCGACGATCGACGATGAGCGCTGCTCGAATTCACCGGTGATGCGATCGAGGCGATCGTTGAGCATGTCGTGGACGCGATCGGCGAGATCGACGAACTCGTCATGGACGTGGCCGGTCTTGAAGTTGAGGCTGGCGGTCAGGCGTTCGGACGCGTCGAGCACCGCGCGCGTGGTGTTGGCGCTGGCCTCTTCGAGACGATCGAGCAGGTCGCCGCCGCGCTCGCCGAGCGCGAGGATCATGTTGTCGCCGGCATGGCCGAGCGCGTTGGTGATATGCGCGCCCCGTTCTTCGAGGGCGCCGGTGATCGACTTGGCGACTTCATCGACACGCGCTGCGATCGCGTCCGAGATCAGCGCGATGTCGTGGCGCAGATCGATCTGCACGCCGGAGATGGCGCTGCGAACCTGCTCGGCCTGACCGACCAGATTGTCGCGCTGATGCGCGATGTCCTGCAACAGCGCGCGGATGCGGACTTCGTTGTCGGAATACGCGCGCTCGAGCGCCGAGACTTCGTTGGCGACGAGGGATTCGAGTTCGCCGGCGCGGGCGATCGCGCGCTCGACGCCGTCGCCCATCGCGGCGACCTCGCGGCGGATCGCCTGACCGACCGTGACCATCGCATCGGCGGACGTGCTTTCGGGTTCGGAAAAGCGGACCGCGACCTGCGCCATCGATGTCGCGATCATCCGCAATTCCTGGCCGCGCCACGCAAGGCTGGCGAGGAAATAGAACAGCAGCACCGGCGCGAAGAACAATGCGATCAGGCCGGCGACGGCGAGCGTGCCGCCGCTGCCCTGGCCGATGAAGGCCTGCAACGCGGGCAGGAAACTGATTGTCAGCAAACCGGCGCCGAGCACCCAGACGCCGGCGAAGATCGTCGCCAGCATATAGACGTTGCGGGCGGGGCGGCCCTTCTGGATCGCTTGCAGGATCTGGCCGATGGTCTCGCGGTCGTCATTGGCGGGGTTGCGCGAGAAGCGCGGCTCCGGAATCGACTCATAGGACGACATGTCCTGCGCGCGCGCGTCGTAACCGTCGTTATAAGCAGGGCCGGGTCCGGGGGGTGAAACGTCGTGACGCTGCGCGGCATGATCGCCTGCGGCAGGCTGATCGCCGATATTGAGCGCTTCCTGGATTGCGGAAAGCGCTACTTCGGTGGGATCCTTGGCCTTCTTGGGATTGTTTGCCATCGTCAGTCCACGCCCCTGTTTTACGCATCCGGGAAAACACCCCCGGTTCCGACGTCGTACAGCGATCTGGCAAAGCCAGTGCTGCCAACGGCTTGTCGGCTATTTCAACGAACATCCTATTGGCTTGGCGTCGCGAATGAAATGGTTTGGGTTAAGACATTCTTAATCATCGTTAACGCCGGACGCGAAACCGGTCGAGTTCCCCTGCATTGGCGGCCGGACCGGGGGCGGAACCGTTAATCGGCGCAAGGTTTCGTTAACCGTTGCCGTGATTGGCTGGCATGGACGCGGTCGAATCGGCCGTCGCCACATCGCGCGGGTCCCCATGTCACTTCATCTGCAACGGATCGACTGGATGCCGTCACCACCGCTGGTTCCCGACCAGACGCCGCTCGACCTTGTCCATCTCGACCGGGTGACGTTCGGCGATGTCGGTTTGCAGGCCGAAGTGCTGGCGCTATTCGCGGCGCAGACCGCCGTTTTGATGCCCGAGCTGGTGGCACGGCCGCATCAGGCCGGGGCGCTGGCCCATACGCTCAAGGGGTCGGCCAAGGCGATCGGCGCGCATCGCGTCGCGGAGGCGGCCGAGGCTTTCGAGGACGCGCCGCACGCGCAGCAGGCGCTGCGTGAGCTCCAGAACGCGGTGATCGCTGCCTGCGCCGCCATCGACGCGCGTCTGTTGCGCTGCTGAAACCGATGCACGACGGCCATGCCGGGCTGGGCGCTGGCGCTATCCGGATCAGCCCGGTATAGAACCAGTCCAATTGCAATCCCGACAGCACGAGCATCATGGCCAAGATTACCTTTGTCGATCACACCGGCGAGAGCCGTAGCGTCGAAGCCGAGTCCGGATCGACCGTCATGGAAGCGGCGATCCGCAACGCGATTCCCGGCATCGAGGCCGAATGCGGCGGGGCCTGCGCCTGCGCCACCTGCCACGTCTATATCGACGATGCCTGGCGAGAGATTGTCGGCACGCCGACACCGATGGAAGAGGACATGCTGGATTTCGGCTACGATGTGAAGCCAAGCTCGCGGCTGTCGTGCCAGATCAAGATCACCGACGCGCTCGACGGGCTCGTCGTCAAGACGCCCGAGCGGCAGGCCTGATCTGTTTTCCTTGCTGCGCTGCCATCGAAACGGCTGAGTTCAGCATCCCTCCGCAGGCAAAGCGATTGCTTGGCTGGGGCGACGCAGAGCATCGGCGTTTCTGCGACGTCAAACCCCTCGCAGCATCCACTCCTGAAATGCGGCGATCACGTCGTCCGGCAGCGCGGTCGGCTTGCGGCTGACGCTGTCCACCATGACGGTGGTCGCCTGCGCGGACGCGATCAGGCGGCCCTGCGAATAGACCACCTGCGAGAACGTCA
>JAQGJY010000081.1 GCA_028290325.1 Tardiphaga sp. | reverse complement strand
GTCCCGCGCCAAGGCGTGCGCGCCACGGAATGACGAAAACCATCAGGGAGCCACCATGTCCGACCGCCTCAAAGGCAAACGCGCTTTCATCACCGCGGCATCCGCGGGCATCGGCCGCGCCAGCGCTTTGGCGTTCGCGCGCGAAGGCGCGGAAGTCATCGCCACCGACATCAATGAGGACGGTCTGCAAGCCCTCGCGGCGGCAGGCATCACGACGACCGCGCGGCTCGATGTCCGGGACAGCGCGGCGGTCAAAGCCTTCGCGGCGAAAACCGGCACCATCGATATCCTGCTGAACGCGGCGGGCTTCGTGCACAACGGCACGGTGCTGGAATGTTCCGACGACGACTGGGACTTCTCGTTCGACCTCAACGTCAAGTCGATGCACCGCACGATTTCGGCCTTCGTGCCCGGCATGCTGGCCGCCGGCAAAGGCTCGATCATCAACATCGCGTCGGCGGCAGGCGTCTATAAGGCCGCGCCGAACCGTTACGTCTATAGCGCGACGAAAGCCGCCGTCGCCGCCTTGACCCGCGCGGTGGCGATCGATTTCATCACCAAGGGCCTACGCTGCAACTGCATCTGCCCCGGCACCATCGAGACGCCTTCGATGCTCGACCGCGCGGCGGCGCTGGGTGCGGGCGGCCGCGACATGTTCGTGTCGCGCCAGCCGATGGGCCGGCTCGGCACCGCCGACGAAATCGCCTCGCTCGCGGTCTATCTCGCCAGCGATGAAAGCGCCTTCACCACCGGCGTCGCGCATATTATCGACGGCGGCTGGACGCTGTAACAAAGGGAACGTCATGAACAAGATCGATCTTGCCGGCCGCTGCGCCGTTGTCACTGGCGGCGCCCAGGGCTTCGGCCGCGCCATCACCGAACGCTTCGTCGCCTCCGGCGCCAAGGTCGCGATCTGGGATCACGACATCGGCTTCGCCCAGCGCACCGCCAAGGCCATCGGCGATCAGGTCATCGCCGTGCAGGCCGATGTGTCCGACCTCGCCGCCGTTGAAAGCGCACGCGATGAAACGCTGAAAGCGTTCGGCCAGATCGACATCCTGATCAACAACGCGGGGATCGCGGGGGTCAACAAGCCGGTCTGGGAAACCGATCTCGATGAATGGCGCAAGGTGCTCCGCATCAATCTTGATGGGCCGTTTATCTGCTGCAAGGCGATCGTGCCGACGATGCTGAAGCAAGGCTATGGCCGTATCGTCAACATCGCCTCGATCGCCGGCAAGTAAGGCAATCCGAATGCCGCGCATTATTCGGCGTCAAAAGCCGGCGTCATCGCGCTGACGAAGTCGCTCGGCAAGGAATTGGCGGCCCACGATATCGCCGTCAACGCGGTGACGCCGGCTGCGGCGAAGACCGCGATCTTCGACCAGATGACGCAGCAGCACATCGATTTCATGTTGTCGAAAATTCCGAAAGGCCGCTTCGTGCTGGTCGAGGAACTCGCGGCGATGGTGGCATGGCTGTCGTCGGCGGATTGCGCGTTTTCGACCGGCGCCGTGTTCGATATTTCGGGCGGCCGCGCGACCTATTGAGCTTCCCGTTGTCCCCGCCGAACCAGTTGGTTCGGCTTCGCGGGGCGCGCGGTTTCCGCGCGTGCCGCGAAGGACGACGGCCGTCGCGGCGATAATTGGATCACCCCTTCGCGTTCTTCACGCGAAAGATCACCGGCAGCGTAAAGCTCAATCCCTCGTCCGCGATCAGCGGCGGCGGCGCCGGCACCGGATCGGAGCGCCGCACCATGGCCACGGCGGCGGCATCGAAGGCGGCATCGCCGGAGCCTTTGAGCAGCGTCACCGATTGCACGTGGCCAAGACGATCCAACACGAAATTGACGACGATCTCGGCGCTTTTCTGCTGCCGCTCGACCGGATATTTCTTGTGCTTGTCGAGATGCGCGATCAATTCCTTTTGCCAGATCACGCGCATGCGCCGCGCGGCCTGCCCCGTGCCCGGCGCCGGCGCGACCGACTTCGGGCCCTCCTGAATGGCTTCCGAACTCGGCATCGCGGTCGCTTCGGCCGCGATCGATTCCGTGGAGGCCGACTGCTGCACGACGGCCTTTTCGGTGGCTTCCTCGACCGGCTTCTTGCTGTCGTCGGGCGTGACGACGCGATCCGGATCGTCGGTCTCGGTCGGCACCGCCTTCGGCAGATCGGTCTCCTTGACCTCGGCCTTCTGCTCCTGCACCGCCGGCGACGCGGCCGAGGCTTCGGTGTCCGGCCCCGGCGGCAGGTCGGTCGCCTCGTTGCGCGGCGACATCATTTCAAGCCCGATTTGGATGGCCGGCGCGCCCATCGATTCGGCGTCGTCCTCCGAGGTCATCCTGGTGACAGCCAGCGCGACGCCGCCGGCATGGATCGCCAGCGCGACGATCGCCGCCGACACCCAGAGCCGCCGCGACGGCCTATCGGAATCGAGATCGCTCATGGCTTCGGCGCGACCGGCGCGGCGCCAGGCGGCGCGGCCTGCAACGCGCCGTCCGGCACGCCCTCGAGCGCGACCAGCTTGATCTTGCCGTAACCACCGGCGCGCAGGATTTCGAGCACGTCCATCAGCTCGCCATAGGGCACGGCGCGATCGGAGCGCACGAAGATCGGATTCTCCTTGGTCAGGTTCGGCGCGGCATCGAGCGAGCGCACCAGATCGATGCGCTTCACCATCTGCTCACCGATCGCCAGCGAGAGATCCGGCTTGATGCTGACATAGGTCGGCTTGTCCGGCTTCTTCTGCGGCGTCGCGGTGGAGGACGGCAGATCGATCGGCAGATCGACGGTGGAGAGCGGCGCGGCCACCATGAAAATGATGAGCAGCACGAGAATGACGTCGATGAAGGGCGTGACGTTGATCTCGTGGTTTTCCGCGAAATCGTCGTCGTCGTCGCCGCCCTCGGAGAGTGAGACGCCCATCGGCTACTCCGCCGCGCGCGAATGGACGCCGGTATGCATGCGATCGAGATCGCGTGACAGCAGACGCCCGGCCGCGCCGGCGCCACGACTGACCAATTCCATGTAACCCTTCGTCACCCGGGCGAAGTGATTGTAGATGATGACCGCGGGGATCGCGGCGACCAGGCCGATCGCGGTCGCGAGCAAGGCTTCGGCGATGCCGGGCGCGACCACCGCGAGGTTCGTGGTCTGCGATTTCGAAATGCCGATAAAGCTGTTCATGATGCCCCAGACGGTGCCGAACAGGCCGACAAACGGCGAGGTCGCGCCGATGGTCGCCAACGCGCCCATGCCGATGCGGATGCGGCGGCCTTCCGCGCGGACGATCTCGGAAAAGCTCGACGCGGCGCGCTCCTTGATGCCGGTGTCGCTGCCGAGCCCGGCGGACATCCGCGCCTCGCGCATCGCGGCGGCCAGCAGCGATGCCAGCACGCTCTTTTTATCGCCAAGCGCCAGCTGGGCTTCCGGCAACGAACGCGCGTCGGCGATCAATCTCAAGCCGCTGCTTAACCGACGCCGCGCGAACGACAATTCGAGAAGTTTCGCGATCAGGATGGTCCAGGTGATGACGGAAGCGAACGCCAGACCGATCATCACCGCCTTGACGACCCAGTCGGCCGATAGGAACATCGACCACGGCGACAAATCGTGCAGCATCGCGCCGGTTTTCGCCGGGGCGGCCGAAGCCGCCGCCGAACCAGCCAATGCCGGCGGTGCGGTGTCCACCACCGTGCCCGGTGCCTGCATTTGCGTTTGGGCGGCCGGAGCCGGCGCCTGCTGCGCCCTCACCGACGCGGCCGACACCACCAGGGCGGCGACGATCACGACCCACCGCATCATTGGAAGCATTCTAATTGTCATACATCGGCCCAGTAACGAATGAGGTTGTGATAGATGCCGGTCAATTTGACCGTTTCAGGGTCATCGCGACCCAATCGTTCGACGAGGCTCTGAATCGCGCTATCGAGATCGAAGATCATGCTGCGGGCATGCGCATCCCGTATCATGCTCTGCAACCAGAAAAAAGACGCGACGCGCATCCCTGATGTCACCGGCGTCACCATATGCAGGCTGGACGCGGGATAAAGCACGAGGCTGCCGGCTTCGAGTTTGATGTCGTGCGAGCCGTAATTGTCCTCGATGACCAGTTCGCCGCCGTCGTACTCCTCCGGCTCCGACAGAAACAGCGTCACCGACAGATCGGTGCGAATCCGCAGCCCGGTGAGATGGTCACCGCGCACGGCATTATCGACATGAATGCCGAAATGATGCCCGTCATTGGCGGCGTAGCGATTGAACAAGGGCGGAAAAATCTGCAGCGGGATCGCCGCCGAAATGAAGCGCGGACTGCCCGTCAGCGCCGATAGCACCCGCCGACCCAACGCCCGCGACACATCGCTGTCGGGCGGAAGCTGCTGGTTCTTCTTCACCAGCGCGGACTGCGCGCCGGCCGTCGAGCGGCCGTCCTCCCAGTCAGCCGCGTCCATGATGCGGCGGAAATCCGCCACATCGCTTTTGCTCAGAACATCCGCGACGCAGATCAGCATGTCGGGCGGCTACAGCTTGGCGCTGATGACCAGCCCGCCGACACGACCCGGTGCAATGAACACGAAGGGCAACGCGCTTTGATAGAACGCATCGTAATAGGTCGTATTCAGGATGTTGTTCACGAACAGTTTGGCTTTCAGGTTCGGTGCGAGCTTGCGTTCGAGAAACGCGTCGAACCGCCAATAGCTCGGCAATTCCGAATTCTGGTTGGCCGCCAAAAGCGTGCCGCCGAAAATCTTCGAGCGATACGTCGCCTGACCGCCGACCTCCGTGACGTCGTCCAGACGATATTTCGTCAGCACGTTGAACGACTCGTTGGCGATGTTGGCGAGCGGCAGGCCGACATTGGTCGGGCTGATCGACTTCGTGACCTTGGTGTCCATCAGGACGAGGCCACCGAAGATGCTCCAGCGATCGGTGATTTTTCCCGACACGCCGAGATCGATGCCCTGCACGCGATATTCGGCGCCGGCATTGATGACGCCGCCGAAGTTCTCGCGCGCGTTGGTCTTTTCGGTATGGAAGAGCGCACCCGTCACGAGGAGGCGCTTTTCGAACAATTCCCACTTGGTGCCGATTTCGGCGGCGCGGTTCTGTTCAGGCGCAAAGATCTGATTGATCGTCGCCGTCGGGCTGAGGCCGCCATAGGTGGCTGACGAGCCATCGACCTCCGCGCCGATCGGATTGGTCGATGTCGCATAGGCGGCGTAGACGCTGGCATAAGGCAGCGGCTTGATCACGAGGCCGACATTGTAGTTCGTGAAGCCTTCTTCCGGCGCATAGACGCCCTGCCCGGTGTTGAGCTTGAAGGCACTGACTTTATAGTTGTCGTAGCGCACGCCGCCATTCAGGATGATGACGTCCTGATAGTTCGCGGTCTCGATCAGATAGAGGCTGTCGGTCGCGATCGGAATGATCGTGGGGTTTCCAGCGACCCGGGGCTGGTTCGGAAATGG
>JAQGJY010000066.1 GCA_028290325.1 Tardiphaga sp. | reverse complement strand
CGCCGCGACGATGGCTTCGTCGTTGATCGGCTTGTACCCCTCATAGCCATCGATCGCGTTGACGCCGCCGGCCAGCGCGATGATTTCATGCGCCGCCGTCTTGAGGCCCGCCGCCATCGCGCGACCGTTGAGAAATGACATCACGAACATCACCCGCACCGGCGTCGTCACTTTCGCGCGCAAGGTCGCCAGTTGGTCGAGATCGCCGGTGACCGCGTTGGCGAGACATGTCGCGCGCGCATCCGCCCCCATGGCGTGGCCGACAAGTCTGATCTTCTCGACGATGCCGGCGCCCGAATAGACCTCCGGGACCAGCACCAGCGGGATCTTCGCGGCCTCCAGCAGATCCATCGTCTCCTTCGGGCCGGAGCCCTGCATCGCCAGCACCAAGGTCGGATTCAGGCCGACGACGCCTTCGGCCGAGAGCTGTCGCATGTAGCCGACATTCGGCTTGCCGCTGAGCGCCGACGATGGATAGACGCTGGTCGTATCGACGCCGGCGATGCGGCTATCGTAACCAAGCGCGTAAAGGATTTCCGTGATCGCGCCGCCGATCGATACGATGCGCGCCGGATCGCTGATCGCGACATCACGACCACGCGCGTCATGCACAACGATGCTCTCGGCTTTTGCCGGTGTCGCATGTGCGGGCATCAAAGCCAGCGCGCCGAGCAAGGTGGCCGTGACGCAGCCTGTCGCGCGCGCCTGCGTCATTTCGTCAGGATCAGCTTGTTCTGCGCCGTCAATCGCAGGCGATAATCGCCTTCATTGTGCGAGATGATGAGTTCGCGCTCGGATGAAAACAACTCGCGACTGTCGATGCGATTGCCGTTCACGGTCACACTTCGCCCTGCGGGAGAGCGACTTGTGGCATCGCGCGCGGCTGGCGTTGCGTCGTCGAGGGGAATGGCAGGCATCATCGGCGCAGGCCTCGCGGGCGGGACGGTTGAGCGTCCTTTATAAATTCGCGCGGCATCCCGCGCTATCGTTGCGATTTATAATCCCTGTAAAGAGCAACGGTCGGTCGTTGACTGTGCAAACCGCGCCTCCTAACAAATTGTGACAAGATGGCGGCGGGGTCCGCCAATCTTCAAATGGCAGCCAGCCAGTCTCTGCGCGCATCGCGGCGCGGCAGCGCCCGCCAGCCGAGCCCAAATATAAATCAATGAACGGGGTTTATGATGGCTGACGGGGCTAGGCGTTCGCGCGCCTTGATTTTGGGCGTATCGGTGGTGTCTTCGACATTGGGATTCGTGGAACGCGGCATCGCGCGGACCGCGACGCCCGACGGCGTGATCAGCGCAGTGGAGCGGCCGAGACAGGCGAAGCCAAAAAAGCCGAAAACCCCGGCGTCGCAGGCGCTGCCGGCTCCCGCGCAAACCGCTTTCGCGCAGATCGGCCGCGCGACCGTGCAATCGCTCGACACCATCACCGTCACCGCGACCAAGACCGAGGAGCGCGCCATCGACTCGCTGGCGCCGGTCAGCGTCGTCACGCTCGAACAGATTCAAGGCCTTCAACCGAACCGGCTGACCGATATTTTCCGCGCGACGCCCGGGGTTTATTTTCAGGATCGCGGCGACGATCCGTCCACCGCGATCAACGTCCGTGGCCTGCAGGATTTCGGTCGCGTCGCGGTCGTGGTCGATGGCGCGCGGCAGAACTATCAGCGCACCGGCCACAACGCGAACGGCTCGTTCTTCCTCGAACCCGAACTGATCGGCGGCGTCGATGTGGTGCGCGGCCCGACCGCGAATATTTACGGCTCGGGCGCGATCGGCGGCGTGGTCTCGTTCCGCACCAAGGACATCGACGACGTCGTCCGGCCCGGCGAGCACTGGGGCGTTGATTTCGCCACCCAGGTCGGCTCCAATCAAGGCCGCATCCTGAGTTCGGCATTTGGCGGCTTGCGCGTCAATCCGTCGGTCGACGTGTTCGGCGGCGCGGTCTATCGCCGTCAGGGCAACTACACCGACGGCGCCGGCACCGAAATCGGCAACACTTCGAACGAGATCGCGGCCGGCTTGCTGAAGACGACCGTGCGTCCCGCCGATGGCCACGAGATCAAGATCGGCGGCGTTTTCCAGGATTACAAATACGATATCGGCCAGTTCAATCGCGGCCCGACGACGACCGCCGCGGCACCCGCCGCGATCGCGGGATCATCGGTCTATGCGTCGGACGTGAAGAACTACACCGGCACGCTGAACTGGCGCTACTCGAAGCCGGACGACATGTGGTTCGACTGGAATGCGACGTTGTACGGCAATCGCACCGAGAACGATCAGGTCAAGACCTACAACAACCGCATCACGACAGGCGGTGGCGTCTGCACGCTCGGCAGCCCCGGCAACAACATCTCGGGCTGCGTCGGCGATCGCCGTGGTTACGTGCTCGATACGCTCGGCGTGGACGTCAACAATACGTCGCGGTTCGGCTACGGCGACTGGCGCACCGCGCTCACCTATGGCGTCGACCTCTTCAACGACAAGGTCTCGACCTCGGATTCGCGTGGTAACTCGAACATCACAACGCCGAGCGGCGAACGCACGGTCGGCGGCGGCTTCGTTCAGGCCAAGACGAATTACGCGCGCTGGCTCGAAGTCGTCGGCGCGTTGCGCTACGACCGCTACGAGCTCAGCTCGACCGGGACCAGCGGCGGCGCGACCTCGTCCAGCGGTGACCGCCTGTCGCCGAAGATCACCGTCGGCGTCACGCCGGTGGCCGGCTTCACGCCCTATGTCAGCTATGCCGAGGGTTATCGCGCGCCGTCGATCACGGAGACATTGATCGCCGGCGGCCACGCCACCGGCGGCGGCCCGGCGCTGTTCACCTGCGCCGACGGCACCCGTGGATTGTTCTGCTTCCTGCCGAATCCGAACCTGCGGCCTGAAGTCGGCCGCACCACGGAGGTCGGCCTCAACCTGAAATACGACGGCGTGTTCACGGCGGGCGATACGTTCCGCGCCAAGTTCAATATCTTCCGCAACAATGTCAGCGATTATATCGATCTCGTCGCCTCGACACCCGAACGTACGATGTTCGGTGTCTTCAGCCGCAACTATCAGTATCAGAACATCGCATCGGCAAGGATCGAGGGCTTCGAAGCCGAGACGCTGTACGATGCGGGTGTGTGGTTCGCAGGCGTGAGCGGCACGGTTCAGAAGGGCGTCAACGAGACCACCAATATTGGCCTTGCGACAATCCAGCCGCGCAAGGTCGTCACCACGGCGGGCCTTCGTTTTCTCGATCGGCGTCTGACGGTCTCGGCGCAATGGGCGTCGTTTGCCGCGACCAGGGATTTGCCGGCGGGCTATCTGCCGGCAACGTCCTACGATCTCGTGAACGTCTATCTGGCCTACCAGGCGACGAAGGACATCACGATGTCGTTCTCCGTCGACAACATTCTGAACCAGTATTATCGGCCCTACGCGATTCCCGGCTCCGCGACCGACGGCACCACGCAGAACGACGTGCTGTTCTCCAGCCCCGGCCCCGGGACGGTCTATAAAGCCGGCCTCCGCGTTCACTTCGGCGGCGCATGACGAAGGCGCGACGTTGATGATTTGACCTCTACGAGCCGCGTTGCGTCGCAACGCGGCTCTCCGGTGTCTTGACCACGCCACATCCCAGACGCAGCAATGACTTCAGGCGCATCAATCAGGAGACGATCTCATGTTCATCGCAATGAACCGATTTCAAGTGAAAACCGGACAGGAAGCCGCGTTCGAGAAGGTGTGGGCCACGCGGGAGTCGTACTTGAGCGAATTGCCCGGCTTCGTCGAATTTCACCTGCTGAAGGGACCGGTTTACGACGACCACACGCTGTACTCCTCACACACGACCTGGGCCGACAAGGCCGATTTCGAAGCATGGACCAAGTCCGATCAATTCCGCCGCTCCCATGCCCGCGCCGGCAATGACAGCGCCGGCCCCAGTCTCTATCTCGGTCATCCGAAATTCGAAGGCTTCGAGGTGATCCAGAGCGAGCGCAACACCAAGAGCGCGGCGGCTTGATTGAGGTGATGGTCATTGCGAGCAGCTCACATGTCCTGTCTTCAAGACGTGTGAGCGACGCAGCAGCAAGGATCACGAACTGCGCAATGACACCTTGGATGTCGGCGGCTTACGGAAACGACAATCATGCTGAACACGGACATGTCCGACTTGAAAACGTTCCTGGCTGAAAACCCCGGTGCCGTCGTTGAAGACGTCGCGCGCGACCACGGCGTCACGCCGCGCGCGGTGCTGGAAGCGATGCCGGCGGGCCTGGTACGGATCGGCGGCGGCGAGCATTTCGTCATGGCGATGCAGGACATCGCCGAATGGGGCGAGCTGACCCTGATCGTTCACACCGCCGACGGCATCTTCGAGACCACCGCGCGGGTGTCGCCGGGCGCGATCGGACACGGCTACTACAATCTGACGCAACCGAAGGGCCTCCACGGCCATCTGCGCCACACGCGCTGCGGCGGCGTCGCCTTCGTGCAGCGCGCCTTTCGCGGCAATGCCTCGGCCTTCGTGGCGTTTCTCAACACCGATGGCGGCATCATGTTCAAGGTGTTCGTCGGCCGCGACGACAGTCGCGCGCTGAAATCGGACCAGATGGCGCGGTTCGAAGCCCTGGCGGGGTTTTGCGGCGCCGCCTGA
>JAQGJY010000059.1 GCA_028290325.1 Tardiphaga sp. | reverse complement strand
AGGCCGACGCGGATGTTGCCGCCCATCGCCGCCGCCATCGCCGCGATCGGCAATTGGTTGCGGCCCGCGCCCAGCACCGACCAGACGAACTTGTCGCCGAACAGCCGATCCGCCGTGCGCTTCATGTGCAGCACGTCCTCGGGGTGGGCGCCGGTGCCGCCTTGCAGACCGAACACCGTCTGCACGAACAGCGGCGGCTTCACGAGGCCCTGCTCGAGGAAATAGTTCAGGTTGTAGAGATGCGCGGTGTCGTAGCATTCGAACTCGAAGCGGGTGCCGGTGCCCGACAATGTATTCAGCACATATTCGATGTCCTGAAAGGTGTTGCGGAAGACGATGTCCTTGTTTTGAAGATGCTTAAGTTCCCAATCATGCTCGAAGGTCTTGAAGCGGTTCAGCATGCCGAAGAATGCGAAGTTCATCGAACCCATGTTGAGCGATGCGACCTCCGGCTTGTAGACGGCGGCGGGGCGCACGCGCTCATCCACCGTCATCGTCGGTGAACCACCGGTGGTGAGGTTGATCACCGCGTTGGTGCGCTGCTTGATGATCTTCAGGAACGGCGCGAACGCCTCGGGGCTTTGATCGGGCTGGCCCGTCTTCGGATTGCGCGCATGCAAATGCACGATCGCCGCGCCGGCCTCAGCGGCGTCGACGGCGGCATCGGCGATTTCCTGCGGCGTCACCGGCAGTGCCTTGGACATCGACGGTGTATGGATTGCGCCCGTCACGGCACAGGTGATGATGACTTTGCGGCTCATGTCGTCTCTCCGTCTTGCTTCTGGACATTATCAATTGCTTTGCCCTGGCGGGCTTTATGCGCGGCGAGGGCCGCGAGGCGTTCGTTGCGTTGCTGGGTCAGCGCGGCGATCCGCTCCGGCGACGGCTGATGCGGCCATGCCGCGATCACCCGATCGACATTCGGGCTTTCATACACCTGCGGGCCGGCGGCCGTTGCCGCGAGCTCCTTGTAGAAGCCGGTGTAGCGCGCGCAATAATCGGGAATGCCGCCGGGCGCGTTGAGCTCGATCGTCTCCAGCGGTCCGAGGAACGACCAGCGCAGGCCGAGGCCATCCTTGACGGTGTGATCGAGATCCTCGGCCGACACATAGCCTTCGCCGACCAGACGAAACGCTTCGGCCAGCAATGCGCCTTGCAGCCGATTGAGAATGAACCCGTTGATCTCGCGGCGGACGGTGACGGGCACCTGTCCGATCTCGCGATAGATCTCGCGCGCGCGATCGATGGTCTGCGGCGACGTCCACGGCGCGCCACAGAGTTCGACCAGCGGCACCAGATGCGGCGGATTGACGGGATGGCCGACGAGGCATCGCGCGCGGCCGGCGAGCGCCTCGGTGAAGCGTGACGCCACGATCGCCGATGTCGATGACGCCAGCACCGCCTCCGCGGGCGCGAGGCGGTCCAACTCCGCGAAGATCGCGATCTTGTGGTCGACGTCCTCGGGGCCGTTCTCCTGCACAAAGGCGGCGTCTCGCACCGCGTCTGCCAAGCTCGCCGCGATCGACACCCGCGCCGCCGCGCCATCGGGATCGCTGGCGAGACCATGACGGGCCAGAGCCTGCAATTGGTCGGCAATGAGCCGTGGCGCGGCGTCCAGCGTCGGCCGGTGCGGATCGGTCAGTCGCACGGTCCAGCCGGCGCGGGCGAAGATCGCGGCCCAGGCGCGGCCGATCAGGCCGACGCCAACAATCGCAACTTTGCGTTCAGTCATGGGAAACTTTCACAGCCAAAGCACCTTGCGGCGCAGATCGAGATCGTCGCGCAGCGCTTTCGACGGCCCTTGATGGATGACCTTGCCGCGTTCCAGCGCCACCGTGGAATCGGACAGCGCCAGCGCCAGGTCCAGATTGTGATCGACGATGACGATGGCGATTTCGCTGCGGAGCCGATCGAAGGTTTCGAACAATTGCTCGACCACGGCCGGGGCCAGTCCCTCGAATGGTTCGTCGAGCAACAGCACGCGCACATCGCCCGAAAGCGCACGCGCCACCGCCACCATCTGCTGCTCGCCGCCGGACAGATAGTCGGCGGGGCTATCGAGCCGCTCGCGAATGCGCGGGAAATACTCGTAGATGCGCTCGCGGGTCCAGTGCACGCCATTGCCGGTCTGTCGTTTCAATCCGCCGAGTTCGAGATTCTGCTCGACGCTCATGCCCGCGAACAAAGCGCGGCCCTGCGGCACGTAGCCGATGCCGAGCCGCGCCGCTTCCGCCGACGACAGGCCGGTCAACTCGCTGCCCGCCAGCTTGATCGATCCGTTCGAGGCCGGCGCGATGCCGATCAACGATTTCAGCAGCGTCGATTTGCCGGCGCCGTTGCGCCCGAGCAGGGCGATGATCTCGTTGTCGTGCAGCGTGAAGCTGACGTCGTTGAGAATGTGGCTCTTGCCGTAGAACGTATCGACGTTCGTCACAGTGAGAAGCGGCGTCGTTCCGGCGGCGGTCGCGCGCGCGCGCGCGGCGACGGCCGTCACGCCCGAGCCGATATAGACTTCCTGAACCCGTGGGCTCGACCGCGCCTCCTCGACCGAGCCGTCAAGCAGCACGCGACCTTCGTTCATGACCGTGACATGGTCGGCCAGCTGAAACACGCGGTCGATATCGTGCTCGACCAGCAGCACGGGTAAATCAGCCGAGATGCGCTTGATGATCGCGCCGATGCGTTCGCGTTCGGCGGCGGCCAGCCCGGCCAAAGGTTCGTCGAGCAGCAGCACGCGCGGCGCGGTGGCGAGCGCGACGCCCATGTCGAGCAGGCGTTGTCCGCCGTAGGACAGCAGGCCGGCTTCGGCGGTCTCGATGCCGGCCAGGCCAAGATAACGCACGATCGCATCGGTCTCGACGTTGATCGCGTCAATCGACAAGGCGTTGGTGACGGGATCGAAGCGCCGTGGATGCCGCGCCTGCACGGCGAGGCGAATGTTCTCGCCGACGCTCAATGTGGGAAACAGGTTCGTGATCTGGAACGAGCGTCCGATCCCGGCGCGCGCGATGTCTTCCGGCGTCGAGCCGGTGATCGGCTGGCCCATCAGCGACACCGAACCCTGATCGGGCTTGTACATGCCGGACAACAGATTGAACGCCGTCGTCTTGCCGGCGCCGTTCGGCCCGATCAGCGCATGCAGCGTCCGATCGGCGATCGCGATATCGACACCCTGAACGGCCTTGATGCCGCCGAAGCTTTTGACGATCCGGCGCGCTGACAGCACCGATCCTTCGACCGTCGATGTCGGGCGCAGGAATTCCGGCAATGGCAGCACCTCGATGCGCCGCGCCGACATCGCCGCGTCTTCCTCAACCGCTTTGCGGAACGGCGCCATCAGGCGCTCGCCGATCCCGATCAGGCCGGTCGGCGAGAAGACGATGAATCCGACGAAGACGAGACCGAACCAGAACAGCCAGTTCTCCGTGGTGATGCCGAGAAATTCGCGGAAGAGAATGAAGAACAGCGCGCCCAATGCGGGGCCGAGAAAGCTCCGCATGCCGCCGATCACGACCATCGCCAGCAATTCGCCGGAGAACGCGACCGAAATCGGATCGGCGGATGTCATGCGGTTCTTGTAGAGCAGCAGAATGCCGGCAAGCCCCGTGATCGTCGCCGACAGGACGAAAGCGGCAAGCTTGTAGCGATTGGTCGGATAACCGAGGAAGCGCGCGCGCTGTTCGTTTTCGCGGATTGCCACCAGCACGCTGCCGACGGTGGAATTATGAAACCGCCACAACAGGATCAAGATGGCAAACGCGATCGCCGCGACGAACCAGTAATAGGTCGTCGCCGAATCGAGATCGAAGCCGAGCAGC
>JAQGJY010000057.1 GCA_028290325.1 Tardiphaga sp. | reverse complement strand
AGCCGACGCCGGCGATCGCCATCACGCCCAATGCGATGCAGGCGATGAAGACGTAGAAGCCGCGCAATCCGCTGCGCAGCTCGCGCAACGCGTAACGCAACGGCAGCGCCGTCATGCGGCGGGGGGTGGGGGTCATCTGCTCGTACAGCTCATGTTTCGAGAATGCCGCCGCAAATCGCGGCGCGCTGCCTCTCCCGCTCTTGCGGGGGAGATGGGGCGGGGGCCCAAGGCAAATATAAGGAAAGCGGCCCCGACCCGATCATCGTCGCGTTCGCTCCGACAATCGACCTCCCCCGGAAGCGGGAGCGGTGGCGCAATGCCCGTTTCAAATCCCGTGCTCACGCCGTTTCCACCCAGTTGCGCTCGTCGGCCGTCTCGATGCGGCCGGAGCGCAGGCGAATGACGCGGTCGCAGCGTTGCGCCAGCGAGGTGTCATGCGTCACCAGCAGCAACGTCATGCCGCGCTCGGCATGCTTGCTGAACAGCAGGTCCACGATCTGGTGGCCGGTCGCCTCATCGAGATTGCCGGTCGGCTCGTCGGCGACGAGGATCGCGGGATCCGGCGCCAGCGCCCGCGCCAGCGCGACGCGCTGCTGCTCGCCGCCTGACAGTTGGGTCGGATAATGATGCAGCCGCGCGCCCAAACCGACCGCCTCAAGCTCGATCGCGGCGCGCTGCGTCGCGTCGGCGCGGCCGGCGAGTTCGAGCGGCACCGCGACGTTCTCAAGCGCCGTCATGGTCGGGATCAGATGAAAGGATTGGAAGACGATGCCGACATGGCGACCGCGAAAGCGCGCCAAGGCGTCCTCGCTCAGGCCATTGAAAGCGGTGCCCGAGACCACCACCTCACCGCTGTCAGGACGCTCCAGCCCCGCCATTACCATTAGCAATGTGGATTTGCCGGAGCCGGACGGACCGATCAAACCGATCGCCTCGCCGCGCCGGACGCGGAGGCTGATGTCCTTCAAGATGTGGACGCGCGCCGCGCCCGCGCCGAGCGAGAGATTGACGTTGGAAACGGAAATGTCGGGCGGCGTGCCTGACGGCGACGAAGGGTGAGTGATTGTGTCCATGCTTCCTGCATATGGGCGTTGGTTTGCGGCGGTCGAGGGGCCGTTGGCGATCCTTGGCGGGTTTTGTCGCGCGCTTCTCGTCGCAGCGGTGGTCGCCGTGACGCCGGCGGCGGCGCAGGCGCCGATCAAAATGGTGGTGCTGGGCGATTCGCTGAGCGCCGGGCTCGGCCTCGCCGGCCCGCAGGCATTTCCCGCCAGGCTGCAAAAGGCGTTGCAGGACAAAGGCATCGCGGTTGAGATGAGCAATGCCGGGGTCTCCGGCGATACCTCGTCGGGTGGGCTCGGCAGGCTCGACTGGTCGGTCCCGGAGGGGACGCAGGCGGTGCTCGTCGAACTGGGCGCGAACGATGCCTTGCGCGGGCTCGACCCGAAAGTGACGCGCAACGCGCTGGAACAGATCGTCAGCAAGCTGAAGGCGCGCCATATTTCAGTGTTTTTGGCCGGGATGCTGTCGCCGCCCAATAACGGGCCGGATTACGCCGCGTCGTTCAACGCGATCTATCCCGATCTGGCGAAGCAGTTCGATGTGCCGCTTTACCCGTTTTTTCTGGAGGGCGTCGCCGGCAACGACAAGCTGAACCAAGCCGACGGCATGCATCCGACCGCGCCGGGCATCGACATCATCGTCAAGAATATCCTGCCCAGCGTCGAGGCCTGGTTGCGGCCGTTGGCCGGACAGAAGAGCTGAGACTAGGCAACGTCAACGTTAACCCCAGAGTATTGGCGCGCGGCCCGCGCCGCCACTTCGCGGCGTCATCATTCTCCGCGTAGACTTGTGGCCGGTGATTCGTGTTTATTGCAGCGGAGATCCCGCGATGCCGCGTCTGTTTACCGGACTGGAAATCCCGGCCGAGATTGGCCACACGCTCTCCAATCTGCGCGGCGGGCTGCCGGGCGCGCGCTGGATCGACCCCGAAAATTACCACGTCACGTTGCGCTTCATCGGCGATATCGACGGTCTCGCGGCCAACGAGATCGCGTCGCTGCTGCCGCGCGTCAATCGCAAGCCGTTCGACGTGCAGTTGCAGGGATTGTCCAGCTTCGGCGGCAAGAAGCCGCGCGCGGTGGTCGCCTCCGTGGTGCCGAGCCGGCCGCTGATCGAGTTGCAGGCCGACCTGGAGCGGCTGATGCAGCGGATCGGACTCGATCCCGAGGGCCGCAAATTCGTGCCGCACGTGACGCTGGCGCGGCTGCGTGATGCCTCCGACCGCGACGTCGCGGATTACCTGTCGATCCGCGGCTATTTTCCGACCAAGGTGTTCAAGGCCTCGCGCTTCGTGCTGTTCTCGTCCCGCGCATCGACCGGCGGCGGGCCCTACGTGGTCGAGGATTCCTATGCGCTGGGGGCGTGAGCCCCGCTTGCTTCCCCGCTCCCCGGCCGTGCCGTCGTCGCAACAACCCTCCCGCCCGAAAACGCGCCTTGCCTTTTGGTGCCGCGTGAGGCGTTAAGGCGCGATGACCTCGGATCCGCAAAGCTCGTTTGAAAAACAGTATCAGGCCCGCGTCGCATCCGGCGCGATCGAGGCCGATCCGGCGCAGGCCGGCGCCGTCGAGGCGCTGGCGGCGCTGGACGCCACGCTGTCGAGCTACCAGCCGCCGAGGAAGCAGGGATTCTTCGGCCGGCTGTTCGGCGACAAGGATGTGACGCCGCCAAAGGGGCTCTACGTTCACGGCGAGGTCGGACGCGGCAAGACCATGCTGATGGACCTGTTCTTCAGCGCCAGTCCGGTCACGCTCAAGCGCCGCGCGCACTTCCATGAATTCATGGCCGAGGCGCATGAGCGGATCTATGAGTTCCGCCAGAAGGTGGCGCGCGGCGAGATTCCGGACGGCGACGTCATCGCGCTGACCGCGCAGTCGATCTTCGACGAGGCGTGGCTGCTGTGTTTCGACGAATTCCACGTCACCGATATCGCCGACGCGATGATCTTGGGCCGGCTGTTTGCGAAGCTGTTCGCGCTCGGCACCGTCGTCGTCGCGACCTCCAATGTCGAGCCGAAAAATCTGTATCGCGACGGCCTCAATCGCGCGCTGTTCCTGCCTTTCATCGCGCAGATCCAATCGCATATGGAGGTGCTGCGGCTGGATTCGCGCACCGACTTCCGGATGGAAAAACTCGCCGGCGTGACGATGTGGCTGGTGCCGGCGGATGCCGCCGCCACCGCCGCGATGGACCGGGCGTTTGCCGCGCTGACCGGCAAGGCGATCGCGAAACCGCGCGACGTCGCGATCAAGAGCCGCGTGCTGCAGGTGCCGGCGGCGGCCAACGGCGTCGCCCGCTTCGGCTTCAGCGATCTCTGCGAGAAGCCGCTGGCGGCGTCGGATTATCTGCGGCTGGTGCACGAATTCCACACCATCATGATCGACGGCGTGCCGATGATGGATTATGGCGACCGCAACGCCGCCAAGCGTTTCATCGCGCTGATCGACACGCTGTACGACAACGCCGTGAAATTGATGGCGTCGGCCGCCGCCGATCCGCTGCATCTCTACACCGCGACCGAAGGCACCGAGGCGATGGAATTCCAGCGCACCGCGTCGCGTCTGATCGAGATGAGTTCGGAGAGCTATCTGGCGCTGCCGCATGGCCGTAGCGATTCCACCGCGAGCGGATCGAGCACCGGGCTGGTGGAGACGTAAGCGCGGCGTCCGGGACCGGGCACCCTATCCGCGCGGCCCCCATAAGATAATCCCGGCACCGATCAGGCACACCACGGCACCGCTCGTATCCCAGCGATCCGGGCGTTGCTGCTCGACGATCCACAGCCACAGCAGCGACGCCGCGATATAGACGCCGCCATAGGCCGCGTAAGCGCGTCCGGCGGCATCGCTCTCGACCCGCGTCAGCAGCCACGCGAAGACGGCAAGCGCGGCCACGCCCGGCACCAGCCACCACGGCGATCGGTCCAGCCGCAGCCACGCCCAGAACGCGAAGCAGCCGGCGATTTCGGCGAGCGCGGCCAGACCATAGAGAAGAATTGTCATCCGCCCGCCATCTCCAACAATCCTGCCACACGGCTCAAATACGCGCCAGCCAAGGCGGCCATCCAACAAATGGGCAAGGGCCGACTTGAACGTGTCAGATGAAAGGGATAACCACCATCCAGCTTTTCCCTCCCTCCGTATCCTGCGGGCTCAAAGGACAGTTTCTTATGGCGCGTGACAAGATTGCATTGATTGGCTCCGGTCAGATCGGCGGAACGCTGGCTCACCTGGTGGGCCTGAAGGAATTGGGCGACGTCGTGATGTTCGACATCGCGGAAGGCGTGCCGCAGGGCAAGGCGCTGGATATCGCGCAGTCATCGCCCGTCGATGGCTTCGACAGCCATCTCACCGGCGCCAACTCCTATGAAGCGATCGAAGGCGCGAACGTCGTCATCGTCACCGCCGGCGTGCCGCGCAAGCCCGGCATGAGCCGCGACGATCTTCTCAGCATCAATCTGAAAGTCATGGAGCAGGTCGGCGCGGGCATCAAGAAATACGCGCCCGACGCCTTCGTGATCTGCATCACCAACCCGCTCGACGCGATGGTCTGGGCGCTGCAGAAGGCCTGCGGCCTGCCCGCCAAGAAGGTCGTCGGCATGGCCGGCGTTCTGGACTCGGCGCGCTTCCGTTATTTCCTCGCCGACGAATTCAACGTCTCGGTCGAGGATGTCACCGCCTTCGTCCTCGGCGGCCACGGCGACACCATGGTGCCGCTGGTGAAGTATTCGACCGTCGCCGGCATTCCGCTGCCTGACCTCGTCAAGATGGGCTGGACCTCGCAGGCCCGCATCGACGAGATCGTCGATCGCACCCGCAACGGCGGCGCGGAAATCGTCAACCTGCTCAAGACTGGCTCGGCCTTCTACGCGCCGGCGGCGTCGGCGATCGCGATGGCCGAGAGCTATCTGCGCGACAAGAAGCGCGTGCTGCCGTGCGCGGCCTATCTCAACGGCGAATACGGCGTGAAGGACATGTATGTCGGCGTGCCGGTCGTGATCGGCTCCAAGGGCATCGAGCGGATCGTCGAGATCGAACTCACCGGCAAGGATCGCGAAGGCTTCGACAAGTCGGTCGCGTCGGTGGTCGGCCTGATGGACGCCTGCAGGAAGATCGCGCCGGATTTGCTCGGGAAGTGACGTGCTTGAGCGCGTCATCACCGGGCCAGGGCGCGGTTCGCGCCGGCTGACCCGGTGATCCATCTTTTTCAAAACAGATGGATGGCCGGATCATCAGGCGCGAAGCTGCGCTTAGGTCCGGCCATGACAGTCTGAAAATTAATCGGCTGCTGGAGCATCACATGAATATCCATGAATATCAGGCCAAGGCCGTGCTGAAGGAATTCGGCGTCCCGGTGTCGAAGGGCATCGCTCTGCTGAAGCCTGAAGAGGCCGAAGCAGCGGCGAAAGAACTCGGCGGACCGCTGTGGGTGGTGAAGAGCCAGATCCACGCCGGTGGACGCGGCAAGGGCAAGTTCAAGGAAGCCTCGGCCGGCAAGGCCGGCGGCGTTCGCCTCGCCCGATCGATCGACGAGGTGAAGCAGTTCGCCAAGGAAATGCTCAGCGCGACGCTGGTGACCGAACAAACCGGCCCGGCCGGCAAGCAGGTCAACCGCCTCTACATCGAGGACGGCTCCGATATCGAGAAGGAATTCTATCTGTCGCTGCTGGTCGATCGCGAAACCTCGCGGATCTCCTTCGTGGTGTCCACCGAGGGCGGCATGAACATCGAAGAAGTCGCGCACAACACGCCCGAGAAGATCGTCTCGTTCTCGGTCGATCCCGCCACCGGCGTGATGAGCCATCACGGCCGCACGGTGGCCAACGCGCTGGGCCTGACCGGCGATCTCGCCAAGCAGGCCGAAAAGCTGATCGTGCAGCTTTACACGGCGTTTCTCGCCAAGGACATGGAGATGCTGGAGATCAACCCGCTGGTCGTGACCAAGCAGGGCCAGCTCAAATGCCTCGACGCCAAGATGTCGTTCGACGGCAACGCGATGTATCGCCATCCGGATGTTTTCGCGCTCCGCGACGAGACCGAAGAGGACGCCAAGGAAATCGAGGCGTCGAAATATGACCTCAACTACGTGACGCTCGACGGCACCATCGGCTGCATGGTCAACGGCGCCGGCCTGGCGATGGCGACGATGGACATCATCAAGCTTTACGGCATGGAGCCGGCGAACTTCCTCGATGTCGGCGGCGGCGCCAACAAGGAGAAGGTGACGGCGGCGTTCAAGATCATCACCGCCGATCCGAACGTGAAGGGCATTCTCATCAACATCTTCGGCGGCATCATGAAGTGCGACATCATCGCCGAGGGCGTTGTCGCCGCGGTGAAGGATGTCGGTTTGAAAGTGCCGCTGGTGGTGCGCCTCGAAGGCACCAATGTCGATGCCGGCAAGAAGATCATCGCGGAATCCGGGCTCAACGTGCTGCCCGCCGACGACCTCGACGATGCCGCCCAGAAGATCGTCAAGGCCGTGAAGGAGGCCGCATAAATGTCAGTTCTCATCGACCGCAACACCAAAGTTCTGTGCCAGGGGTTCACCGGCAAGAACGGCACCTTCCATTCCGAAGCCGCCGTGGCTTACGGCACCAAGATGGTCGGCGGCATTTCGCCCGGCAAAGGCGGCGGCACGCATCTCGGCCTGCCGATTTTCGACACCGTGCAGGAGGCCATGGACAAGACCGGCGCCGATGCATCGGTGATTTACGTTCCGCCGCCGGGCGCCGCCGACGCGATCTGCGAAGCGATCGACGCCGGCATCCCGCTGATCGTCTGCATCACCGAAGGCATTCCGGTGCTGGACATGGTGCGCGTCAAGCGCTCGCTCTCCGGTTCGAAGTCGCGCCTGATCGGGCCGAATTGTCCCGGCGTCATGACCGCCGGTGAATGCAAGATCGGCATCATGCCGGGCAACATCTTCCGTCCCGGCAACGTGGGAATCGTGTCGCGCTCCGGCACGTTGACCTATGAAGCCGTGTTCCAGACCACGCAGGAAGGCCTCGGCCAGACCACCGCGGTCGGCATCGGCGGCGATCCGGTCAAGGGCACCGAATTCATCGACGTGCTGGAGATGTTCCTCGCCGATCCGAAAACCGAGTCGATCGTGATGATCGGTGAAATCGGCGGCTCGGCGGAAGAAGACGCGGCGCAGTTCCTGATCGACGAGGCCAAGCGCGGCCGCAAGAAGCCGATGGTCGGCTTCATCGCTGGCGTCACGGCGCCTCCCGGCCGCCGCATGGGCCATGCCGGCGCGATCATCTCGGGCGGCAAGGGCGACGCGGCGTCGAAGTCGGCGGCGATGGAAGCGGCCGGCATCTCGGTCTCGCCGTCGCCCGCGCGCTTGGGCAAGACGCTGATCGAGAAGCTGAAGGGATAAAGGCTGGCGACAGCTAGAAACCGTCAACCCCGCCTGGAGCGCGCGCGTGCGCGCCAGGCGGGGCGACGACATGTCTTCGTGTTGCGGCCTATGCCGCCTTCGCCTGCATCAGCGTCGCGCTCGGCAGGCCTTCTTCAATCGGATATTTGGTGTCGCGAGACCATTCGTTCCAGGATCCGAAATACATCCGCTGATGGACGGGGCCATCGTCGCCGCAATGGTCACGCGCAACCCGGACGTCGCGGATGCCGCGTCGGATGCCCCGCGCGCCTTGGTGTCCGGATCCTGTGGTTCCCGGAGCCG
>JAQGJY010000014.1 GCA_028290325.1 Tardiphaga sp. | reverse complement strand
GCGGATATCCAGAACGCCGCCGCCGAACGCGCGCGGATGTTTCTGGAGGAGGCGCCGACGACGGCGGCGGCCGCCGCGACAATCATCCTCGACGGCGTCAAAGCGGACCGCTGGCGCATTCTCGTCGGCGACGACGCCCACCAGATCGACAGGCGGGTGCGCGCCGATCCCGAACAGGCCTATGAGGCCGGTTTCTTTCAGGCCATTGTCGGCGAAACCGGCTGGCGGTTGAGCTGAGGAGCAGGGCCATGCAAACCGACACCGTCGCGGACGACACCACCGCGTCCTACGATGCGGCCACGCTCGTCGCCGATCTCAATGCGCTGTTGCGGTTGAAGACCACCGTGATCGGCATGAAGATGTTCGCCACCGTCGCGGAGATGGAGGCGATCCCGAAAATCCGCCGGCCGAGCGCGGTCCACACCACGGATCAGATCGTCAGCATGGCCTCGCGGCTTGGTTGGACAGTCGGCATCACGGCGGAGGATCTGGTCGGCGCGCAATGCCGCGCGGTGATCGGCCTGTCGCCGCGCGACGAGGCTTTCATGTCCGGCAAGAATTATGTCGGGGTCTGGCACGGCAGCGCCGAAGATGCGCGCAAACGTCAGGCGGCACTCGATGTCGTGCCGGCCGGGCGTTACGAGTCGCTGGTGGTCAGCCCGCTCGCCAGCGGCCGGTTGAATCCGCCGGATATCTGCCTTGTCTATGCAACGCCCGGCCAGATGATCATCCTGATCAATGGCCTGCAATATACCGGTTACAAGAAGTTCGAATGGGGCGTGGTCGGCGAGACCGCCTGCGCGGATTCGTGGGGCAGGGCGCTCAAGACGGGAGAGCCGAGCCTGTCGCTGCCATGCTACGCCGAGCGCCGTTACGGCGGCGTGCCGGACGAGGAGATGTTGATGGCGTTGTCGCCGGCGCATCTCGCCAAAGCCGTGGTCGGCATGAAGCAACTAGCAAAAAATGGACTGCGTTATCCGATCGCGCCCTACGGCATCCAGGCCGATGTCCGTGCCGGCATGGGTGTGTCCTACGCCAAGACCTAAGCGCGCGGCGGATCGACCCGACGCTGCCGTTTTAGATAGGTTTCCGTGGCCGCGAACATGCCCCACATGGCGCCGATCATCAGCCAGAAATGACGCCAGTGGTCGGTGTCGATGATGAAACTCTCACCGACCGTGCCGAGAAAGCCGGCGAAAATCGCGAGATAGGTTTTTTGCCACGGCACCCGCTTGAAGATGTAGCGAAAGCCCAGCGCGAGCGTCACGAAGATCAGCGCGGGATAACAGACGCCCGAGATCCAGCCGCCGGACATGAAGGCGTTCAGATAGGAATTGTGGGTATCTTCCGGCATGAATTTCGTGAATTGCAGCGGGCCGATGCCGAGCGGCAGGTCGAGCGCCATCTGCGCGCCGAGAACGTGACGTCCGAAGCGGCCGAAGCGTCCGCCGTCGTAGTTCTGGCCGAGGCTGGCGCGCTCCTTGAACAGGCCGCCGACCGAATCCATCGACAGCAGCGCCAAAACGAGAAGCGATACCACAGCCACGGCGGCGATGGTCATGATGACGATGCGCGAGCGCTGCTTGGTCGAACCCGACGTCATGAACATCAGCAACAGCATGACGGCGGAGGTGACGACCATCTGGCCCCACGCCGCGCGCGAAAACGCCAGCAGCAAGGCGATGCCGATGATGCCGAGCGCGATGGCGTTGCGGACCGCCTTGCCGAACCGTTCTGTGACCACGTTCTGGAGCGCGAACAAAGCCGGCAGGATCAGGAACGCCGACAGCACGTTCGGATCCTTGAAGGTGCCGGCCGCGCGCGAATACAGCGTGAACATCTGGTGCGCGCCGGGAAACAGGCTGAAATAACCGGCGATGCCGGCCAGCGAGGCGATGACACCGCCGACGATCAGCCCGCGTTTCAGAAGCTCGAGCCGCCCGGCGGTATCTTCCGAAAACACCATCGCGAAGAAGATCACCGTCACGGCCATGTACCATGACGTCAGGATCCAGTTCACGATCGGCTTCTGATCGAGCATGTAAGCCGCGCAGATCGTGTAACCGAGATTGATGCAGAACAGCAGGATCAGCAGCGGCACGAAGGCGAGCCGCAATCGCAGCCCGGTGGCGAAGAACACGATCATCGCGCCGAGCGTGGCGAGTTCATACGGGCTCGGCTCGACGAAGACGATCGCGCCGCCGGCGCCGATCGACCACAACAGAGCGCGTTGCAGCGACGCGACGCCCGGCGCCACCGGCATCGCGACGAAGGGCTGGCCTTCGCTCGCACTCATACTCATCACGCATCAACTTTCACAACGGACGCCTGGCCTGATCGCGCGAGCGCGCGCAGGTCAATAAGCGTTGTCGGTCTTCAAAAGGGCGATCGGCGTTCGCAACAGAATGTAGAGATCGAACAGCACCGACCAGTTTTCGATGTAATAGAGATCGAATTCGACGCGCTTCTGAATCTTCTCCTCGCTGTCGATCTCGCCGCGCCAGCCGTTGATCTGGGCCCAGCCGGTGATGCCGGGCTTGACGCGGTGGCGCGCGAAATAGCCATCGACCGCTTCGTCGAACAGGCGCGTCTGCAATTTGCCGAGCACGGCGTGCGGACGCGGACCGACCAAAGACAGGTTGCCCTTGAAGACGACGTTGAACAATTGCGGCAATTCATCGAGGCTGGTCTTGCGGATGAAGCGGCCCACGCGGGTGACGCGGCTGTCGTTCTTGGTCACGACCTTGGCGGCGAGCGGATCGGCCTGATCGTGAAACAGCGAGCGAAACTTGAAGACGTCGATGCGCTCGTTGTTGAAGCCGAAGCGCTTCTGCTTGAACAGCACCGGGCCGGGACTGTCCAGTTTGATCGCCAGCGCGACCAGCGCCATGAT
>JAQGJY010000006.1 GCA_028290325.1 Tardiphaga sp. | reverse complement strand
TGCCGGCGACGTCAAGAAGCGCGTCGACGCCTTGAAGAAAGACGGCAAGAAATCCGTGCTGTTGCTGGTCTCGAATGCCGACGGCGAATTGCGCTTCGTCGCATTGAGCGTGCAGTAAGCGTTGGACTGTCATCCCCGCGGAGGCGGGGATCCCGTACGCCCGTCATGAATGCTCTGGAATGACGCTTTCACCGCCTTCGCGGGTGATGGCGTCAATGATTGCTCGCCTTCGCATGCGCCGCGATCGCGTCGACGATCTGCGGCCACATCGGGATCGGCAGCGCATGGCCCATGCCGACGATCTCGACGAGCTTGGCGCCGGGAATCGACGCGGCCGTGTCGCGACCGGCCTCGGGCCGCACCAGCGGATCGACCGTGCCGTGGATCACCAGCGTCGGCGCCTTGATCGCTCCGAGACGCGGCTTGCGGTTGCCGGATCCGAGGATCGCGCGCAACTGCCGGCCGACGCCCGCCGGATTGAGGCCACGCGCGTACGTGCGCTCGGCGCGCGAGCGATCCTTTGCCTCGTCTTCCGGAAACGAACCGACCCGCAGCAGTTTCCAGGTCTGCGCGAAGCGCGCGAGATACTCTTCATAGGTCGCGGGCGGCGCCGCCATCAGCAACGCGGTCGCTTCGCGCGTCGGCTGCGGCAGTTTCGGATTGCCGGTCGATGACATGATTGAGGTCAGCGACAGCACGCGCTGCGGATACAGCATCGCGATTTCCTGCGCGATCATGCCGCCCATCGACGCGCCGACGATATGCGCCTTGGCGATGCCCAGCGCATCCATCAGGCCGACGGTGTCGGCGGCCATGTCGCGCAGCAGGTAAGGGGCGGCGACCGGCGTCCCGAGCAGCCGCAACCTGATCAGTTCGAACGCGGACAGCCTCTTGCCGCCGGTCATCTTGGTGGATTGGCCGATGTCGCGATTGTCGAAGCGGATCACGCGGAAGCCGCGCTCGGCCAGCAAGGCGCAGAACTCGTCGTCCCAATGGATCATCTGCGCGCCGAGACCCATGATCAGAAACAACGGGTCGGCGTCGGCCTTGCCGAAAATTTCGTAGCACAACTCGATGCCGTTGCTGCGGGCGAGTTGCGGCGGCTGATGATCCGGAGCGGTCACGGCATATCCTCGTTGAAGTTTGCCCGTCAGCTATGGCACGGATTGTTGCGACGGGCGAGCTGGCGGCCCTTGAGGGCATGATCTGGATCTGAAAACCGGAAGCGCCAGGTTTCGAGGTCATGGCTCGCGCTGGTTGACGCTGCCACGGCAACGGTATGGAATGTCGCGAACGGCGCGGCCTGTCGGGCACGTGCTGGGCGGAGGACACCATGGCTGACAACAAGAACGATCCCGCCGAGATCTGGCGGACGATGGTCGGCGAGATGGAAAAAGGCTTCAACACGTTCGCCAATCAGGCAATGGCATCGCCGGAATTCTCCAAGGTCGTCAATCAGGCCGGCAGCGTCTCGGCCGGTGCCCAGAAGCAGATGGGCGACATGATGGAGAAATACCTCACCGGCATGAACCTGCCGAGCCGCGCGCAGATGACCAATTTCGGTGAGCGCCTTGCCGCGATCGAAAGTCAGATGAGCGAGGTCGTCTCGATCCTGCGCGACATGCATCAGGCCGCCGGCGGCGCGCCGATTGGAGACGCGACGCCGAGGCCGCCGCGCACCAAGCGCCCGCCTTCGAACGAGGGCGAGGGCGCATGACCGCGACAACCGCCAGCCCATCGCCGGTCGATGATTTCGCCGCGATCCCCACTCGCATTCAGGACGAGGTCAATCGCGCGATCCAGCGCAGCATCAAGGGCGTCGAATACATCGCCTCATCGGGGCCGACGCTTGGCTCGACGCCGAAAGACGTGCTGCATTCGCGCGGCACGATGAAGCTCTATCACTATCGCCCGATGGCGGATGAAATCTACCGCGTGCCGATCCTGATCGTGATGGCCACGACAAATCGCGGCTACATTCTCGACCTCGTGCCGGGTCAGAGCTTCATCGAATTCCTGCTGAAACGCGGCTACGACGTTTACATGCTGGATTGGACCGCGCCGACGCCGGAAGAAAAGAACCTGCGGATGGAGGACTACGTCCTCGATTTCATTCCGGATTCGATCCGGCGCGTTCAGAAGGATTCCGGCGAGACCGATGTCAGCGTGATCGGCTATTGCTTCGGAGGCGTGCTCTCGACGCTGTACGGTGCGATCTTTCCCGACGGCCCGATGAAGAACCTGATCTGCTTCACCACGCCGGTCGATTTCACCAAGATGGAGCTGTTCCATAATTTCTCCGACCGGCGCTATTTCGATGTCGATCGTCTGGTCGATAGCGTCGGCAACGTGCCGCCGGAAATGATCCTGACTTCGTTCGAGATGCTGCGGCCGGCGTCGCGCGTCGCCGGACAGGTTCAGCTGTGGGAAAACATCTGGAACGACGAGTTCGTCAAGAGCTACCGGATGTTCGACCGTTGGGCGACCGATACGCTGCCGCTGGCGGGTGAATATTTCCGCACCATCACCAAAGACCTGATGTGGGACAACAAGCTGTTCACCGACACGATGACGGTCGGCGGCCGGCCAGCGAACCTGGCGGCGATCAAGGTGCCGATCCTGCACGCCGTCGCCGAGCACGACCATATCGTGCCTTATGAAGCGGCGAAGCATCTGATTGCCAAAGTCGGCTCGACGGACAAGCAGGAGGTGATCCTGAAAGGCGGTCACGTCAGCCTGGTCGCCGGCGCGAACGCGATCAAGCGGCTATGGCCGAAACTGGATTCCTGGTTGGGCGAGAGATCGACATGAACAATACGCCACGCAAATATCCGCGCCTCGTTTCGACGCCGGCCGGCGAGGTCGAATTTCATCTGATGACGCAGGCCGACGAGGCGGCGGTGCTGGCTTTCGCGCAGCAACTGCCGGTCCATGACCTGCTGTTCCTGCCGCGCAATATCAGCCAGCCGAAGGTGCTGACGGCCTGGGTCAAGGAAATCGAGCGCGGCGCGATTACCAGCATTCTGGCGTTGCAAAACGGCGAGGTGGTCGGCTGCGGCACGCTGGTGCTTGATCCGCATTCATGGTCGCCGCATGTCGGCGAAATCCGGATGGTGGTTTCGACGCGCGTGCGTGGGCTTGGTGTCGGCCGGATGCTGTCACAGGAAACCTTCGCGCTGGCGCTGTCGTCCGGCCTCGAAAAGATGATGGTGCAGATGACGGTCGATCAGACCGGCGCCATCGCGTTGTTCGAGGGACTCGGCTTCAAGGCCGAAGCCTTGTTGCGCGATCATGTCCGCGACATCGATGGCCGCAAGCACGACATCGTCGTGCTGGGCCACAACGTCGCGAAAGTGGCGGCGCAGATGAACGCTTACGGGCTGCCCGACGCGGTGGCCGGCTGACCTCGCCGCAGGCATCGGCTCGCCTGTATGACAGGCACATCACGGTTTTGTGATATCGCAGTGCAGCATATATATTGCAGCGCACTGGATGGTATGGCATAGACCAGTCACCCCGGGCCAAACGGACGGGGCCGAGCCTTCGCTCAAATAGAGGATGGAAAGCACATGACCAATCAGAACGAGACGATCGCAGCCGCCGTGAACACTGCCACCGAGAACGTCAAATCCGCCTTCGCGCCGATGACCGATGCGCTGAAGAACATTGAAGTTCCGGAAGCCGCACGTGATTTCGTCAAGCGCGCTGCCTCGACCGCCAAGGACCGCGCCGGCCAGCTTCACACCGGCTCGGAAAAGGTGGTCTCCGCGATCGAAACCGCCGCCGCCGGTTCGGTGAGCGAGATCGCCAAGATCTCCCGCAACGTCCAGCAGGCGCTGTACAACGACGCCGAGGCTTACTTCTCGGGCATCGAGAAGCTGGCGTCCGCGAAGTCGCTGAGCGAAGCCGCCCAGATCCAGACCGATATGGTCAAGAGCGCCGGCGAAGTGTTCGTCGCGCGCGCCAAGTCCACCACGGAATATCTGAGCAAGATGCTGTCGGACAGCGCCAAATCGGCGCAGGACAACCTCTCGAAGGTCGCGTCCTACGCCAAGACCGCCTAACAGCAGCCGCGTAAGCTTGCAGGCTCGCTAAACTGACCAGGCAAAGGCCCGCGCGAGCGGGCCATTTTGTGTGGATGAGACGCCGCCGGGCACGCGTTTCGGCGGCGCCTGTTTTTCACACGCCGGATATCGCCCCCGCGAAGGCCAGCGCTGGCGACATCTCAGCAAACGACACGTGCCGGAATAACGGTCCGCCGCCGCGCGGGATGAGTTTACGGTGCGGCGCGCGCGATGCGATAGGATCGCTCATCAACCGAAAACTGAATCGCACCGCATGTCCTCGACATCCCCCTTCATGCCGAACGCCGCCGACATGCTCCGCGCCGCCGAGTTGCGCCGCATCAAGAGGCTGGCGACCGGCGTGCTGGTCATGACCTTCGTGCTGTTCATCGCGGCGCGCTGGATGCTGCCGGTGCATCCCGGGTTCGGCTATGTCGCCGCCTTCATGGAAGCCGCGACGATCGGCGGTCTCGCCGACTGGTACGCGGTCGTCGCGCTGTTTCGCCGTCCGCTCGGCCTGCCGATCCCCCATACCGCGATCATTCAGGCCAATCAGC
>JAQGJY010000445.1 GCA_028290325.1 Tardiphaga sp. | reverse complement strand
GCCTCGGGATTGATGGTCTGCGCCCAGTCGAGCGCCGATGCCGCATCCGACAATTCCCCGGTGCCGTGATCGAACGAGCCCTGGCTGCGGCCGACGCCGCGAAAATTGAAACGCAGCACTGAAAATCCGCGATGCACGAAGGCGTAGTAGCACTGGTAGATGATCTGATGATTCATCGTGCCGGCGAACTGCGGATGCGGGTGCAGCACCATCGCGATCGGCGCGTTCTTCTGCTTCGCCGGGTGATAGCGGCCTTCGAGACGGCCGGCAGGCCCGGTGAAAATAACTTCAGGCATCGGTGATTCCTTGAGATCGACCGCGCGAACACATCGCAGCGATCGGGCAGCGTCCGGCGGGGTGCGAACGGCTGACATGAACAGGAACCCGCCTTCTACCATGAGCGACGGGGCGAAAAGCAAGCCAAATGGCACTGGCGCGATGATCCGGTAGTCGTCAGGCAAACGCGATATAGTCCAGCCATGAGCAAACGGATCTATCTCGACTGGAACGCGACGACGCCGCTGCGCCCCGAGGCGCGCGCGGCGATGCTGGCGGCCCTGGACGTCGCCGGGAACCCGTCATCGGTCCATGCGGAAGGCCGCGCGGCGCGGCGCATCGTGGAGACCGCGCGACAGGCACTTGCGAAGGCGGTCGGCGCTCAAGCGGCGTCGGTTGTGTTCACGTCCGGCGGAACCGAAGCCAATGCGCTGGCGCTGACGCCGACGGCGTCGCATCCGCGCCTGCTGATGTCGGCGATCGAGCACGCCTCGGTGCTGGCGGGCGGGCGTTTCGCGCCGGAGGCAGTCGGGATCGTCGGCGTGCATCCGAGCGGCCTGGTCGATCTGGACGATCTGGCGTCGAAACTGGCGGAGGGGCCGCCGGCGCTGGTGGCGCTGATGCTGGCCAACAACGAGACCGGCGCGATCCAGCCGGTCAGGCAGGCCGCCGAAATCGTTCACGCCGCGGGCGGACGGATGCATGTCGACGCGATTCAGGCGCTGGGCAAGATCGCGGTCGATCTCGGAGCGCTCGGGGCCGACAGCCTGTCGCTATCGGCGCACAAGATCGGCGGCCCGAGCGGCGTGGGGGCGTTGATCGTCCAAGGTTCGGGCATCGCGGACCCGCTGCTGCGGGGCGGGGGGCAAGAGCAGGGCCGCCGGGCCGGAACCGAAAATCTCGCCGGCATCGCCGGCTTCGGCGCGGCCGTGCGAGCCGCCGAGGCGGATCGGCTTGCGCATACGCAAGTCATTGAAACCTTGAAAGATTATCTGGAGGTGAGGCTGCGCCGGACGGCGAACGTGCAAATCTTTGCCGACGGCGTCGCGCGGCTGCCGAACACCACCCTGTTCAGCGCGCCTGGGCTGAATGCCGAAACCGCCGTGATCGGCTTCGACCTCGCCGGTATCGCGGTGTCGTCGGGGTCCGCCTGCTCGTCGGGCAAGGTGCAGGCCTCGCATGTCTTGATGGCGATGGGCGCGGCGCCGGATCAGGCGCGTGGCGCGATTCGCCTGAGCCTTGGCTGGACCACCACGGAAGATGATGTGCAATGCACCATCGAGGCTTGGCGAAAGCTCGCGGATACACTACTTAACCCGTAGCGACGAAACAGACGTTGAACGGTTCTAACCGGGTGATTTCGTCGCTGGAACATCGTATAACATCTGAGTGGTCCCCGCGGTCCTTGAAACCGCGCCGGAGGATAATATGGCTGCCGTGCAGGAAACCGTCGATCGGGTTCGCCAGATCGACGTCGATCAATATCGTTATGGCTTCGAAACGCTGATTGAATCCGACAAGGCCCCGAAGGGTCTGTCGGAGGACACCGTCCGCTTCATCTCCGCGAAGAAAAACGAACCGGACTGGATGTTGCAATGGCGGCTCGATGCATATCGCCGCTGGCTGACGATGGACGAGCCGACCTGGGCGCGCGTCGAATATCCCAAGATCGACTTTCAGGATCTGTATTATTACTCCGCGCCGAAGCCGAAGAAGACGATCGGCTCGCTCGACGAGATCGATCCCGATATCCTCGAGACCTACAAGAAGCTCGGCATCCCGTTGCGCGAGATCGAGGCGCTGGAAGGCGTCGTTCGGCCCGAAGGCGAGCGCCGCATCGCGGTGGACGCCGTGTTCGATTCGGTCTCGGTCGCGACGACGTTTCAGAAAGAGCTAAAGCAGGCCGGCGTGATCTTCATGCCGATCTCGGAGGCCATTCGCGAACACCCCGAGCTGGTGCGGAAATATCTCGGCACCGTGGTGCCAACCTCCGACAATTTCTACGCCACGCTGAATTCCGCCGTGTTCTCCGACGGCTCGTTCGTCTATGTGCCGCCGGGCGTGCGTTGCCCGATGGAATTGTCGACCTATTTCCGCATCAACGAGCGCAACACCGGGCAGTTCGAGCGCACTTTGATCATCGCCGACAAGGGCGCCTACGTCAGCTATCTCGAAGGCTGCACCGCGCCGCAGCGCGACGAGAACCAGTTGCACGCCGCCGTCGTCGAACTCATCACGCATGACGACGCCGAGATCAAATATTCGACGGTGCAGAACTGGTATCCGGGCAATTCCGAGGGCAAGGGCGGTATCTACAATTTCGTCACCAAGCGCGGCGATTGCCGTGGCGACAATTCGAAAATTTCCTGGACGCAGGTCGAGACCGGCTCGGCGATCACCTGGAAATATCCGAGTTGCATTTTGCGCGGCGACAATTCGCGCGGCGAGTTCTACTCGATCGCGATTTCGAACGGCTATCAGCAGGTCGATTCCGGCACCAAGATGATCCATCTCGGCAAGAACACGACGAGCCGGATCATCTCCAAGGGCATCGCGGCGGGTAAGTCGCAGAATACCTATCGCGGCCTCGTGACCGCGCATCGCAAGGCCACCAATGCGCGCAACTTCACGGCCTGCGACTCGTTGTTGATCGGCGATCAATGCGGCGCGCATACGGTGCCGTATATCGAGGCGAAGAACACGAGCGCGTTGTTCGAGCACGAGGCGACGACGTCGAAGATTTCGGAAGACGTGTTGTTCTATTGCGTGCAGCGCGGGCTGTCGCAGGAAGAGGCCGTCGGCCTCGTCGTCAACGGCTTCGTCAAGGACGTGTTGCAGCAGCTGCCGATGGAATTCGCGGTGGAGGCGCAGAAGCTGATTTCGATCTCGCTCGAGGGGAGCGTGGGATAATGGTCGCGCCGGACGATCTTGTGGTGGAGCCGCTTCGCGCGATCCGCGGCGAGGTCGGCAAGATCGCCAGTGAGATGGATGCGATGCGTATCGAGATGTCTTCGACGCGGCAGCAGACATCAAGGTGCGGCTTGATCGGATCGAGAAGCGCCTGGAACTGGTGCACTAAACTGGACGAACCAATTTGAACGAATTTTGGTTCACACCGAAATTGAAAGGATACGGCGCAACACCGAGCACATGGGAAGGATACACACTC
>JAQGJY010000403.1 GCA_028290325.1 Tardiphaga sp. | reverse complement strand
GCACCTGCGGCGAGCTGGAGCAGCCGGACCGCTCGCAGCTTGCGCTGCCGCCGGTCGAGATCGAGCCTGCGGACGGCGCGTTCGATTACAACGCCAAAAATCTCGCCAAAGCGACGCAGGAAATCTGCCCCGGCCGGTTCGCGCCTGAACTGACCGCCCGGATCCAGGACCAGGCGATCCGCGCGCATCGAGCGCTGTCATGCCGGGGCTATTCGCGGTCGGATTTTATCGTCGCGGATCACGGGCCAGTCTATCTCGAGACCAACACGCTCCCGGGGCTCACTCAGGCCTCTCTTTATCCCAAGGCGCTTGCGGCGCAGGGCATCGGCTTCGCCGACTTCCTGCATCAGCAGATCGAGATCGCGCTTCGCCGGGTAAAACAGCGTTAACGTGTTTGCGGTATCAGGGAACTGATTTCGCGGCAGCGCCAGTGTTGCGCTTCGCCAACAGCATGGCGAACTCGGCGCAAACACCTCATGGAACACGGCAAATCTTGCCTTGCCCGGCGCGTCTTTACCAATTGTTTACCAGGACGTCCGAAGGTTAACGCTGGCCGCGCACATTGCGCGGGCCATCGGGAACTCGTGCAATGGATGGGGAAGGACGTCTCGTTCGGTCGAATAGACGATCGCCGGGGCCCCAAACTGATCTGAAAGCGGCCGCAAGGGGGGCAGGCATCCTCGTGCGCGAATGGCTTGACGCGCGTCGCCGCTCGGCGATCGCCGCGGCCGCCGCCAAAGCGGCGCGTCGCCGCGCCGTGCCGCCGAGCCGTTTCATCGTGTTTGTCGAACGCTTCGTGCCGCGCCGGATCGGCGTCGCCGCGACGGTGGCGATGTTGATCGCCAGCGGCACGCTCGGTGTCGTCAAGGGCAATCACGTCGACGAAATCCTGTCGGTGCTCAACGATGCGCGAAACGCCGCCGCCAACGCGGCCGGCTTCCGCATCGCGGCGGTCGCGATCAATGATCGCAAGCAATTGACGCAGGACGAGATCCTCGCAATCGGCGGCGTCACCGGTCGCTCGTCGCTGCTGTTTCTCGATGCCGCGACGGTGCGCGACAAGCTGAAATCAAATCCGTGGATCGCCGACGCCAATGTGCTGAAGCTCTATCCCAACCGGCTGCAGATCGACGTCACCGAACGCAAGGCCTTTGCGGTCTGGCAGCAGGATGGCCGGCTGTCGATCATTGCCGACGACGGCGCGGTGCTGGAATCCTACATCGCGCGCCGCTTTACCGGATTGCCGTTGGTCGTGGGCAAGGGCGCGGAAACGCACGCCAAGGATTTTCTCGCGCTGCTCGATCGCTATCCGCAGGTGCGCGCGGTTACCAAGGCCGCGATCTATGTCGGCGAACGGCGCTGGAATCTGCGCCTGAAAGACGGCCTCGATATCCGACTGCCGGAGAATGACGTCGGCAATGCGCTGGCGATGCTGAGCAAGCTCGATGCCGAAACCAAATTGTTCTCGCGCGACATTGTCGCGGTCGATCTGCGGCTGCCCGATCGCGTCACCGTGCGGCTGTCGGAAGACGCCGGCAAGGCGCGCGACGAATTGTTCAAAGACAAGAAGCCGAAACGCAAGGCCAACGACGCATGACCAGCCTTGACCGTGGCCAGACCCCGAAGACCCGCGCCTTGCCGCAGAACCGCAGCGCGTTGGTCGCGTCGCTCGACATCGGCACGTCGAAGATCGCCTGCATGATCGCGCGGTTGAAGCCACGCGCGCCGAACGATGCGTTGCGTGGCCGCACGCATGCCGTCGAACTGATCGGCTACAGCCAGATTCAGTCGCGCGGCGTCAAAGCCGGCGCGGTGGTCGATCTCGCCGAGTGCGAGCAGGCGGTGCGGCAAGCGGTGTCGCTCGCCGAGAAGATGGCCAAGGCGCGCGTCGAATCCGTGTTGCTGTCGGTGTCAGCCGGGCGACTTCAGGGCCAGTTGATCGAAGTCAGTGCCGACATCAAAGGCGGCGCGGTCAATGCCGGTGACATGGCGCGCATCACCTCGACGGGCATGCAGCACGCCACCGGCCACGGCCGCACCGTGATGCACGCGCTGCCGGTCGGCTACACGCTGGACGGCGTGAAAGGTATTCGCGATCCGAAGGGCATGGTCGCGACGCAGTTCGGCGTCGATATGAACGTCGTCACGGCCGATGCCTCGGTGGCGCGCAATCTGATGCTGGTCGTCGAGCGCTGCCATCTGAACGTCGAGGCGATGGCGGCGGCGCCGTATCTCGCCGGGCTCTCGGTGTTGACGGATGACGAAACCGATCTGGGCGCCGCCGTTGTCGAAATGGGCGCGGGCACGACGACGATCGCGACCTATTCCGGCGGCCGGTTCGTGCACGCCAGCGGATTTGCGCTCGGCGGGCAACACATCACGATGGATCTCGCGCGCGGCCTTGGCGCCTGCATTGCGGATGCGGAGCGAATCAAGACGTTATACGGCAGCGTCCTCACCGGCGGATCCGATGCCCGCGAGATGCTGACCGTGCCGACGGCTGGTGACGAACGCGACGCGCCGCATGTCGTGTCCCGCGCCACCATCGCCAATATCGTGCGCCCGCGCGCCGAGGAGATTTTTGAAATGGTCCGGGACCGGCTTGCCGACTCCCCCTTTGCCTCGGAACCGCGCGCGCAGGTCGTGCTCAGCGGCGGCGCATCGCAACTCACGGGCGTTGTCGATATGGCGACGCAGATTCTCGGCCGCCCGGTTCGTATCGGTCGCCCGCTCGGTTTCGGCCGTTTGCCGAATGAGGCCAAAGGCGCATCCTTCGCGGTGCCCTCCGGCCTGCTGGTCTATCCGCAATACGCGCATCTGGAACATGTCGCTCCGCGTCATGCGCGCCAACTCGGCAAGGCCGCGAATGACGGCTATTTCGGAAAGGTCGGACGATGGCTCCGCGAGGGCTTCTGATGATCCGGATCACACACGCTCACCCAATCAACTCCTTCGGCCTTCGGCCGCGGGCCCAGCGAACCCAGCGCGGTTAATCGAGAGGCAATCATGACCATCAATCTCAACGTCCCTGATATCCGCGAGCTGAAGCCGCGCATCACCGTGTTCGGCGTCGGCGGCGCTGGCGGCAACGCCGTCAACAACATGATCACCGCCGGATTGCAGGGCGTGGATTTTGTCGTCGGCAATACCGACGCGCAGGCGCTGACGATGTCGAAGGCGCAGCGCATCGTCCAGATGGGCACGCAGGTGACGCAGGGCCTCGGCGCCGGTTCGCAGCCGGATGTCGGCGCCGCCGCGGCCCAGGAAGTCATTGACGAAATCCGCGATCATCTGTCGGGCGCGAACATGGTGTTCGTCACCGCCGGCATGGGCGGCGGCACCGGGACCGGTGCTGCTCCGGTCATCGCCAAGACCGCGCGCGACATGGGCATCCTCACGGTCGGCGTCGTCACCAAGCCGTTCCACTTCGAGGGCGCGCGCCGCATGCGCACCGCCGAGCAGGGGATCGCCGAACTGCACAAGGTTGTCGACACGCTTCTGATCATTCCGAACCAGAACCTGTTCCGGGTCGCCAACGAGAAGACCACCTTCGCCGACGCCTTCGCGATGGCCGACCAGGTGCTTTACTCGGGCGTCGCCTGCATCACCGATCTGATGGTCAAGGAAGGCCTCATCAATCTCGACTTCGCCGACGTCCGCGCCGTGATGCGCGAGATGGGCAAGGCGATGATGGGCACCGGCGAAGCCTCCGGCGAGAAGCGCGCGCTGACCGCAGCCGAAGCCGCGATCGCCAACCCGCTGATCGACGATTCGTCGATGAAGGGCGCGCGCGGCCTGCTGATCTCGATCACCGGCGGCAAGGATCTGACCTTGTTCGAGGTGGACGAAGCGGCGACCCGCATCCGCGAGGAAGTCGATCAGGACGCCAACATCATCGTCGGCGCGACGTTCGACGAATCGCTCGACGGCATTATCCGCGTCTCCGTCGTCGCCACCGGCATCGAGCAGGCACTGCTCGCCCGCAACGCCGCGGCGCCTTCGACCGTCGTCACCAACGCTGTGTCGCCGGACACCCGCTTGGCCGACCTGACCGCCAAGCTGCGCGCCGACAACCAGCGCACGGTCGCCGCCCAGGCCGCCGCGCCCGCCCAGGCTCAGGCCGCCAACGGCCAGCGCCCGACCTCGACCCATGAGCGCGCGGCGCTTGCCGCGATCGCCGCCGCCGTGTCGCCGGAAAAGCCGATGCAGTCGGCGGCCTATGGCGACGTGACGGTGCGTCCGATCGCGCAGAAGCCCTCGCTGTTCCCGGAGCACGACGTGATCCGTCAGGAGGCCCACGAGCCGGCTCCGCCCGAGCAGTTCATTCCGCAGGCGGCCGAGCGTGCCCCGATGCGCGCGCCGCGCATGCCCAAGTTCGAAGATCTGCCGATGCCCGCGCAGAACGAGATCCGTCAGGCGCGCGGCGAAACCGATGACGAGCAGCATCCGCAGAAGGCCCGCCTGTCACTGTTGCAGCGTCTGGCCAATGTCGGCCTCGGCCGCCGCGAGGAAACCGACGCCGAGCCCGTCCGCGCCCCGCAGATGGCCCCGATGCCCCCGCTCCCGGAGCGCAAGCCGCAGCGCAGCGTCGCGCAGCAGATGGGTCATGATCCGGTGTCGGAATACGCCCGTCGCCCCGCGCCGCAGGGGTTGGATAGCCACGGCCGTCCCGCACCTGTTGCGCCGGCGCCACAGGGTGACGACCATCTTGATATCCCGGCGTTCCTGCGCCGCCAGTCGAACTGACGAATTGTAACAATCGAGACGACAATTATGGCCCCGATTTAACCAATCGGGGCCATTTTCACAGCGCGGATCAAATCCAAATTTATCTCCAAGTAACTGTTCTAATTGTATTATTCGAGACAGACCAGTCGAAGTACCTACGGAATTCTGTCCTGTCGGCGCCGAACTTTGGTAAACGCTTGGCGTGAATACGGCGGAGATGGGGTAACAATCCGTAAAAAAGCGTGAGTTGGCGCTGTTTGGGGCACTCGGTATGGTCAACGCTGACTCGGGGAACACTTCGATCGGAAAAAGTTCCGATCAAAAGTGGGTCAATGTGGGCATTATGCGATGAAATTCAGCCGTCAGACAACGCTTAGGTCGCAAGCCACCGTCACCGGTGTCGGCGTCCATTCCGGTCTTCCGGTCAATCTGACAATCGGACCTGCCCCCGTCGACGCAGGTTTTATTTTTGCCCGCACCGAAGCTGACGGCACCGAGCGCGAAGTTCCAGCCGTGGCCCAATCCGTCATCGCCACCGATCTGGCCACTGTATTAGGCGACCGCGACGGCCCGCTGGTGTCGACCGCTGAACACATCCTCGCCGCGCTGCGCGGCATGGGCATCGACAATGCCATCATCGAAGTCGATGGCCCCGAAGTTCCGATCATGGACGGCAGCGCCGCCGCCTTCGTCGCCGCCATCGATCAGGCCGGCATCGTCGAGCAAGCCGGTCGCCGCCGCTACATCCAAGTGCTCAAGACCGTTCAGGCCACTGTCGGTGATTCCTTCGGCGAAATTCGCCCGCACGCGTCAGGCTTTCGCGCCGAGGTCGAGATCAACTTCTCCAATCCCGCGATCGGCCGCCAGAACTTCGTGCTCGATCTCAACCCCGAGAGCTTCCGCCGCGACATCAGCCGCGCCCGCACCTTCGGTTGCATGAACGATGTGGCCCGCCTCTGGAGCGCCGGTTTCGCGCTCGGTGCGTCCTTCGAAAATTCCGTCGTGTTCGACGACAGCAAGATCCTCAACACCGAAGGCCTGCGCTACGCCGACGAATGCGCCCGCCATAAGGTGTTGGACGTGGTCGGCGATCTGGCACTGGCCGGTTTACCGCTGCTCGGCGCCTTCCGCTCGGTCCGTGGCGGCCACAAGCTGAATCACGCGGTGCTGACCGCTCTGCTGGCCGACCGCAGCGCCTGGCGCGTTGTCGAAGCCGATGCTGCTCGCCGCCCGCGCGGTTACGCCGATGTCGTCACCGGCATGGTCGGCGGCGTCGTGGCCCCGGCCTTCGCGCCGGACGTCTCCTAACGGACGG
>JAQGJY010000409.1 GCA_028290325.1 Tardiphaga sp. | reverse complement strand
CCGGCACGGTGTGGGTGAATTGCTATCAGGCGATGGATCCGGCGGTGCCGTTCGGCGGCTACAAGATGAGCGGCTACGGCCGCGAGTCCGGCGTCCATCACGTCGAGGAATATCTCAACGTCAAAGCAGTGTGGATCAACACCTGAGGCTGCTGTCTTGGCGAGTCGCCTGGGGGCGTCGCTGGCAGGGTCAGCCTGATCTATCCTCGCTCACCTTGCCGCGTCATGAACCGGATAGTCGGTATAGCCGGCGGCGTCGCCGCCATAGAAGGTCGCGCGGTCGTAGGGCGTGAACGGGACGTTGTGTCGAACGCGCTCCGGCAGGTCCGGGTTGGCGATGAACGCGCGGCCGAAGGCGATGATGTCGGCATGGCCGCCGGCCACCGCCGCATTGGCGGAGGCCGCGTCGAATCCGCCGGCGGTGATGAGCACGCCAGGCCAATGCGGCCGGAACAGCTCGCAGGCCGACGGCACGTCCTTGTGGTCGACTTCGGCGCGGCCGGCGCCGCTCGATCGCGGTTCGACGAAATGCACGTAGGCGACCTTGAGCGCCGCCAGTTCGCCGATCACATGCGTGTAGAGCGGCATCGGATCGGCCTCGCCGCTGTCGTTGGCCACGCCATATGGCGACAGCCGCACGCCGACGCGATCGGCGCCCCACACCTCGATGATGGCCCGGGTGGTTTCCAGCAACAGCCGCGAACGATTTTCAATCGACCCGCCGTAGCGGTCGGTCCGCAGGTTCGAACGCGATTGCAGAAACTGTTCGAGCAAATAACCGTTCGCGCCGTGCAGTTCGACGCCGTCGAAGCCGGCCTCCAGCGCGTTGCGCGCGCCGTCGCGATAGCTCTCGATAATACCGGCGATCTCGTCGGTCTCCAGCGCGCGCGGTGTTTCATAGGGCGCGACGGCGCCAGACGCGGTGCGCGTGTTGCCTGAAATGGCGATCGCCGATGCCGAGACCGGCACCGCGCCACCCGGCTGAAACGACGAATGTGAGGCGCGGCCGACGTGCCAAAGTTGCAGGAAGACGATGCCGCCTTTGGCATGCACGGCATCGGTCACCTGCCGCCAGCCGGCGATCTGGTCGTTGCTGTGAATGCCCGGCGTATTCGGACTGCCGCGTCCGGTCGGCGTCACTTGCGAGGCTTCCGCGATGATCAACCCGCCTGGCGTCGCGCGTTGGCTGTAATATTCGGCATTGAGCGCGCGGGCGGCGAGGCTCGTCGTGTCCGCGCGCATCCGCGTCAGCGGCGCCAGCGCGATGCGGTGCCTGAGCGCGTAAGGGCCCAATTGCAGAGGCTGGAACAGCGCGGGAAATGTCATCGGTCCTCCGGTCGCTCGCGCACGGACTGGCGCGTTGTCGTCTTGATCGCATGCTTTTCCGATGAGCGGAACGCATCTCGGCTGTGTGCCTGATAAGCGGCAGCGAGACTTGACTTGCAAGCCGCGATGACCAATCTCGCGGACAACAAAATCAAGTCCGGGAGAACTGACACATGGCTGACGCTTATATCATCGACGCCTGCCGCACACCGCGCGGTATCGGCAAGGTCGGCAAGGGCAAGCTGGCGAACCATCATCCGCAGCACCTCGCCGCGACGGTGCTCAAGGCGATCGCCGAGCGCAACAATCTCAACACCGCCGAAGTCGATGACATCATCTGGTCGACCTCGACCCAGCGCGGCAAGCAGGGCGGCGATCTCGGCCGCATGGCGGCGCTCGATGCCGGCTACGACATCAAGGCCTCCGGCACGACGTTGGACCGCTTTTGTGGTGGCGGCATCACGGCAGTGAATTTCGCGGCCGCGCAGATCATGTCCGGCATGGAAGATGTGGTGATCGCCGGCGGCACCGAGATGATGTCGCTGACCGCCAGCATGGCGGCGGAAGACATGGCGGCCGGCAAGGCCCCGCTCGGCATGGGTTCGGGCAACGCGCGTCTCGCCAAGGTGCATCCGCAGTCGCATCAGGGCATCTGCGGTGACGCCATCGCCTCGATGGAAGGCATCACGCGCGAAGCGCTCGACGCGCTCGGCCTTGAGAGTCAGCGCCGCGCCGCGATCGCCATCAAGGAAGGCCGCTTCGACAAGAGCATCGTTCCCGTCATGGACGACGAAGGCAATGTCGTGTTGGCGAAGGACGAGTATCCGCGTCCGGAAACCACCGCCGAAGGCCTCGCTGCCCTGAAGCCTGCCTTCACCGCGATGGCCGATCACCCGCTGGACGACAAAGGCACGACGTTCCGCAAGCAGATCAATCAGAAATATCCGGACCTCAAGATCGAGCACTTCCATCACGCCGGCAATTCGTCGGGCGTGGTTGATGGCGCGGCGGCGGTGCTGCTGACCTCGAAGGCCTATGCCGAGAAGCACGGCATGAAGCCACGCGCGCGCATCGTCGCGATGGCCAACATCGGCGACGACCCGACCTTGATGCTCAACGCGCCGGTGCCGGCCGCGAAGAAGGTGTTGGCGAAAGCGGGGCTGACGAAGGACGATATCGATCTCTGGGAAATCAACGAGGCTTTCGCCGTCGTCGCGGAAAAATTCATCCGCGATCTCGACCTCGATCGCTCCAAGGTCAACGTCAATGGCGGCTCGATCGCGCTCGGCCATCCGATCGGCGCGACCGGCGCGATCCTGATCGGCACGGTGCTCGACGAGCTGGAACGCCGTGGTCTCAAGCGCGGTCTGGTGACGATGTGCGCCGCCGGCGGCATGGCGCCGGCGATCATCATCGAGCGCATGTAAACCAGCCGATCTCCGCGCGAGCGGATGATGTAAAACGAAACGCCCGGCGCGCGC
>JAQGJY010000406.1 GCA_028290325.1 Tardiphaga sp. | reverse complement strand
ATAGGGATTGCCGGCGGCTTCCGCCGCATCGAGCGCGATGGCGACGGCGGACGGAATTTCCAGCGCGCCGGGCACGGTCAGCAGATCGTGCGTCACGCCCGCCGCTTTCAATTCGTCGAGCACGCCCTCAAGCAGCGCATCCTGAATGTCATCATAGAACCGCGCCTCGACAATCACGACGCGCGCGCCGGAGATGTCGATCTGATCCTCGAGGGGTGCGCGTCGCGCGTCAGCCATGCGGAAAGTCCGTCGTTAAAGAAAACACGTCGTCCCAGGGCGAATGCAGCGCAAGCTGCGCGCGAACCCGGAACCTCATCCTGTCATCTTGATAAGATTTCGGATTCTCGTCCGACAAGAGCGGTCCGAGCCCGGAATAACGAGCGTTTTAAGCGCAGCCGCTCGCAAAGCCAAGGGCGACCTCTATTTCATTTCGCTCAAGCGCGCGGCGTAGCGCGCCATCAGGTCGATTTCGAGATTGATCTCGCCGCCGGTCTGCCACGCGCCGAGCGTTGTCGCGCTCAACGTGTGCGGAATGATCAGCACAGCGAATTCGACATCGGACACGGTATTCACCGTCAATGACACGCCGTCCAACGTGACCGAGCCTTTCGCGGCGATGAAGCGAGCCAGTTCGCGCGTCGTCCGCAGCGTGAACTTCGCCATATCCGGCAGATCGTCGCGGGCGACGATGCACGCGATGCCGTCGACGTGACCGGCGACGATATGGCCGCCGAGTTCGTCGCCGATCTTCAGCGCACGCTCCAGATTGAGCTTCGTTCCCGTCAGCCAATGCCTGGCCGTGGTCATGCGCAGCGTCTCGGCGGCGGCATCGACGTCGAACCATGTCCGGCCGTTGGCCACGCCCGACGCGACCACGGTAAGGCAAACCCCGTTGCAGGCGATCGATGCGCCGTCCGCGATGGTGCTCTGATCGTAGCGGCACAGAATTCGCAGCCGATGCAGTTGACCCTGCGCGACCGGTTTGAGGCTTGCGATCTCGCCGATGTCGGTGATGATGCCGGTGAACATTAGGCTCGCTCGTAAATGGTGAGTGTGTCACGTCCCAGCGTCTCGCTAGCACGCCGCGCGAAGTCCGGCGACTGCGTGATCGTGGAGAGCGGCATGTCGTGAAGCGCGGCCACGCCGCTGTCGCCGATCGGGTCCGGTCCGCGCAGCAGCCAGACTTCATCGACGAGATTTGCCTGCAAGAACGACTTGGCGACGCGCGCGCCGCCCTCGACCATCAGCCGCGTGATATTGCGCGCGTGCAGCGCCGCCATGATGCTGACGAGATCGAGCCCCGGCGCATCCCGCGTCGGCAGCCGAATGATGACGGCGCCGGCGGCGCCGAGTTTCGTCGCCGCGGCGGCTTCCGCTGTTTCCGAAGCCACCAACCACAAAGGCGCATTGCGCGCCGAATGCACCAGCTTGCTGTCGCCCGATATCCGCAAGGCACGATCCAGCACCACGCGCACCGGCGATTGCGCGGCCATGCCGGGGAGACGGCAGGTCAGATCCGGATTGTCCGCGATCACCGTGCCGATGCCGACGAGAATGGCATCGCATTGCGCGCGCAACAGATGCACGCGCGAGCGTGTTTCTTCGCCGGTGATCGCCACCGGCTTGCCGGCGAGACCGATCTTGTCGTCGCTCGACACCGCCAGTTTCAGGATCACATGCGGTCGCTTGTTCACGACGCGGCTGATGTGGCCGGCATGATCGCGGGCGGCCTCGTCGCCGAGCAACCCGACATCGACGACGATGCCGGCCGCGCGCAATCTCGCATGGCCCTGCCCCGCGACATCCGGATTGGGATCTGGCATCGCCGACACGACCCGCGCGATGCCGGCCGCGATCACCGCGTCGGCGCAAGGCGGCGAGCGCCCGACATGCGAACACGGCTCCAGCGTCACATAGAGCGTCGCGCCCTTGGCTTGCGCGCCCGCGCGGCGCAAAGCTTCAGGCTCGGCGTGCGGACGGCCGCCGTCCTGGGTCCAGCCGCGACCGACGATGACACCGTCCTTGACGATGACCGCGCCGACCGCCGGATTCGGTGCGGTCCGCCCCAGCCCGCGCCGACCCAGCGTCAAAGCCAGTTGCATGAAGCGACGATCGACGGCCTTGGCGAGGCGGGCTTTGTCCGCATGTTGATCTTCCAGAATCCGGAAGATCATTTGCGCACCACGACCGGCTTCAAGTCGTTTTTGGGCTCGTCATCGCCGGTGAGTTCGCCGAGCAGTGCCTCGAAATCCTTGGCCTCGCGGAAGTCGCGATAGACCGAGGCGAATCGCACATATGCGACATCGTCGAGTCCGCGCAGATGCTCCATCACGATCTCGCCGATCGTCTCCGACGAGATATCGGGCTCGCCGCCGCTTTCGAGTTCGCGCACGATGGCCGAGACCAGCTTCTCGATCCGCTCCGGTTCAACCGGACGTTTGCGCAGGCTGATCTGCAGGGAGCGGACCAGCTTGTCGCGGTCGAACGGCACCCGGCGGCCATTGCGCTTGATGACGGTGAGCTCGCGCAGTTGCACGCGCTCGAAGGTCGTGAAGCGGAAGTTGCACGCCATGCAAACGCGCCGACGCCGGATCACGGCCGAATCCTCGGTCGGCCGTGAATCCTTCACCTGCGTATCGAGGCTGTTGCAGCTCGGGCAGCGCATTGAGTTCGACTCCCTTACGCCGTGCCCTTCGCGGCTCGCCTAACAAAGGCTCGCACCTCAGGGTGACGGCTGATTCCGCATGCGCATCGTGGTCCGGACGTGCTGGTCAGAGCGACTCCTTCGTCGCTCTGACGAGCCTCGACGGACGGTCGCAAGCGGCGGTTTACTGATAGATCGGGAATCGCGCCGTCAAAGCCCTGACGCGCTCCTTCACGGCCGCTTCGACGCCGGGCGCGGCGCCGTCTTCGGATTGCGACACCGCGTTGAGCACTTCGGAGATCATCTCGCCGACCTGCTTGAACTCCGCGATGCCGAAACCGCGCGTCGTCGCCGCCGGAGTGCCGAGACGAATGCCCGAGGTAACGAACGGCTTTTCGGGGTCGAACGGAATGCCGTTCTTGTTGCAGGTGAGGCCGGCGCGCACCAGCGCCTTCTCGGACACATTGCCCTTGAGCCCCTTCGGCCGCAGATCGACCAGCATCAGGTGATTGTCGGTGCCGCCCGACACGATATCGAAACCGTTGGCGCGCAGCGTCTCGGCCAGCGCCTTGGCATTCTCGACCACGTTCTTCGCATAGATCTTGAAATCGGGCTGCAGCGCTTCCTTGAACGCAACAGCCTTGGCGGCGATCACATGCATCAGCGGGCCGCCTTGCAGACCGGGGAAAATCGCCGAGTTGAACTTCTTGGCCAGCGCCTCGTCGTTGCTCAGGATCAACCCGCCACGGGGGCCACGCAGCGACTTGTGCGTCGTCGTCGTCGTGACATGCGCGTGCGGCACCGGCGAGGCATGGACGCCGCCCGCCACGAGGCCGGCGAAATGCGCCATATCGACCATCAGATACGCACCGATGCTGTCCGCGACCTCGCGGAAGCGCTTGAAGTCCCACGGCCGCGAATAGGCCGAGCCGCCGGCGACGATCAGCTTCGGCTTCTTCTCCTCGGCGATGCGCGCGACTTCGTCCATGTCGATCAGATGATCGTCGCGGCGCACGGTGTAATGCACCGGCTTGAACCACTTGCCGGACATGTTGACCGGCGCGCCGTGGGTGAGATGTCCGCCGGCGGCGAGATCGAGACCCATGAACGTATCACCGGGCTGCAACAGCGCCAGAAACACCGCCTGATTCATCTGGCTGCCGGAATTCGGCTGCACATTGGCGAAGCCCGCGCCGAACAGCTTCTTGGCGCGCTCGATCGCCAGCGTCTCGGCGACATCGACGAATTCGCAGCCGCCGTAATAACGCGCGCCCGGATAGCCTTCCGCGTATTTGTTGGTCATCACCGAGCCCTGCGCCTCCATCACGGCGCGGCTGACGATGTTCTCCGACGCGATCAGTTCGATCTCGTGGCGCTGACGACCGAGTTCACCCGCGATCGCGGCCGCGATTTCCGGATCGGCATCGGCGATCGAGGCCGAAAAGAAAGTGTCGGGCGCGTTGGCAACGGTGGCAGTCTTGGCGCTGGATGTGCTCATCGGAAATGTCTCCGCCGCCGCATCCCATCAGGGCGCGGACGGCTCATAAGTGACGATCGGAAGCGGCCCCCGCGCCATAGCATATTGCGTCGCAATGGCCAAGGTATCGCGGCGCGGACCCGCGAATTATGCAAGATATGGTAATGGGCGGCCCACCCGACAAAATCGTCAACCCCCGCGCCGGCGGGTCAACCAGCCTATGCCGAGACATGGCGGTCTTGATGGCGTTTTTGAATGGGGCGGCACGGCGCACTGGCCCTGCGCCGTTGCGGGCGGTGACGGCTGTGGTCGGAACGGCTGACGGTGCCGCTTGATCGATCTACGCCCCAAACCTGTAGGCGCCGCCCTTTTCGATGCTGCGGCGATAGGCCGGACGGGCCTGAAACCGTGCGACCCACGCAGCCAGGTTGGGATAGGGCTCCAGTTTCTTGAACGCCTTGGCCATTTCGCCGACGAAGCTCATCTGGATGTCCGCGCCGGTCAGCGCGGCGCCGCAGAGATACTCCCTGCCCAGCAGCGCGGCCTCAATATAGCCGAGATGGTTGGCCATTTCGTCGTCGATGCGCGGATGCAGCGGCGCGCCGGCCTCGCCCAGCCGACTGACGTAAAGGTTCAACATCAGCGGCAGCATCGCCGAACCTTCGGCATAATGCAGCCATTCGTTATAGGCCTCGTGGGCGCGACCGGGCTCCGGCTGCAAGCCGCCGTTGCCATGGGTGCGGATGATGTAATCGACGATCGCGCCGGATTCGGCGATGGTGACGTCGCCGTCGGTGATGACAGGCGATTTGCCGAGCGGATGCACCGCCTTCAATTCAGGCGGCGCGAGCCGGGTCTGGGCGTCGCGCTGATAGCGCTTGATCTCGTAAGCGACGCCGATTTCTTCCAGCAGCCAGAGGATGCGCTGGGATCGGGAATCGTTGAGATGGTGGACAATAAGCATCGCTTCCTCCGGCACAGCGCTTCGCGGCGCTTGGCGCTGTTCGTGGTCGGGAGGGTAGCAGAGTGGCCGGTCGGGTCAAAAGCGGTGAGGCTTACAGTCCCGTATAGCCGGCCTTGAGCGGATCATTGGTGCCGTCGAGTTCGCGCAGATAGGTCAGACCGCAGACGGTCAGCCGATGCGGATCGGTTTCGCCGCCGGCCGTCAGCATCGCGAGATACTCCGTCACCTTGGCGCGGGCCTCGTCATTGGCGGCGGCGGAGCGGTTCACCAGCAGATCGTAGGTCTTCATAATCCGGTCAATGGCGGCTTCCATATTGTCCTCACATCCAGAACCGAGCGTGCCGCTATCTCCGGCCGCTTGCTGCAAACTAGGAAGGCGAATTGCGTGATTCAAGCCTTGCC